>JAYTHN010000034.1:0-19579 GCA_043732505.1 Methylotenera sp. | reverse complement strand
CACAAGTTGGAAGGTGGCCAGATAATTTGCCATTGATTGTCGTGGTTTCTTCTTTACAAATAGCACATCGATATCTGTGCATTTGACCTTCAAAAGCTTCTTGAGGAAAATCGATGTAGTAAGGTTTTTTCATTGGGTTAAGCCTACAAATTTGTATTAATTTTTTTTCAACCAATCAATAGTTTAAAACGACAATTGGATTTTGAGTAAATAATTTTTATAACTTGCTTCCAGCTGTCAATATTAGAGTGGGGTGTACAATATTGAGTATGTCAAATTCCACAGCGTACGCACTACAATCTCAACAAGTTTTACATGATATTTTTGGTTATTCCACTTTTCGTGGTGAGCAAGAATCCATTGTGGCACATGTGGCATCTGGTGGTGATGCGCTGGTTTTAATGCCTACTGGTGGTGGGAAATCGCTCTGTTATCAGTTGCCGGCTTTGTTGCGTGAGGGCGTGGCTATTGTAGTTTCTCCGCTGATTGCGTTGATGCAAGACCAAGTAGATGCCTTGCAGCAGTTGGGGGTTAAAGCGGCTTTTTTGAACTCTAGCCAAGATGCTGAAGAGGCGCGTGAAGTGACCGCGCAACTAATGCGTGGGCATTTGCAGATTGTGTATGTGGCACCTGAGCGTTTGTTGATGACGGGTTTTTTGGCATTATTAGACCAGATTCAAGAGGGTGCTGGCATTGCGCTTTTTGCGATTGATGAAGCGCATTGCGTATCTCAATGGGGGCATGATTTCCGCCCAGAATATCGCAAGTTGACAGTGTTGCATGAGCGTTTTCCAGATGTGCCACGCATTGCGCTAACTGCCACAGCAGATGCGCCGACACGGGCTGAGATTGTAGAACGGTTAAGTTTAGAAAATGCGCGCCAGTTTGTTTCTAGCTTTGATAGACCTAATATTAAATATCGCGTGACGCAAAAAGCCAATGCGCGCCAGCAGTTGGAGTCATTTTTAGAATCTGAGCATGCTAATGATGCTGGAATTATCTATTGTTTATCACGCCGTAAAGTAGAAGAAACGGCATTGTGGTTAAAAGAGCGTGGCTGGGATGCACTGCCTTATCATGCGGGTTTGGATGCGAGCGTTCGCAACCAAAACCAACGGCGGTTTTTACGTGAAGAGGGCGTCATTATGGTGGCAACGGTGGCGTTTGGTATGGGCATTGATAAACCAAACGTGCGCTTTGTTGCGCATTTGGATATTCCTAAAAGTATGGAAGGTTATTACCAAGAAACGGGTCGCGCAGGGCGTGATGGCCTGCCAGCGAATGCATGGATGACTTACGGGCTTGGTGATGTGGTGAGCATGCGACAAATGTTAGATAACGGCGATGCGCCAGAAGAACGCAAAGCCGTTGAGCGACAAAAGCTAGATGCGTTATTGGGATTTTGTGAATCAACCACTTGCCGTCACCAAACCATATTGCGTTATTTTGGTGAGCAGCATGCAGGCAATTGCGACCAATGTGATAACTGCTTAAGCCCTGTGGATACTTGGAATGCGACTCAACCTTCACAAATGGCTTTATCTACGGTATATCGTACAGGGCAACGTTTTGGGGTGGTACATTTAATTGATGTATTGCTAGGTAAGCCTACGCCAAAAGTACGGCAGTTTGGGCATGAGCAATTAAGTACTTTTGGTATTGGTAAAGAAATATCTCAATCTCAATGGAGCAGTGTTTATCGACAGCTAGTGGCAGGTGGTTATCTTGAAGCAGATGTTGAAGCTTACGGCGGATTAAAACTTACCGAATTTGCACGACCAGTACTTAAAAGAGAGGCTGAAGTATGGTTGCGCCGTGATACCGAAGTGGTTAATCGTAAAGTAATTAAAGCTGGCCGCGGTGCAAATGCTAAAGAAGTCTATGCTGCCGTGAGTGATGATCCGTTATGGTTTATATTAAAAGATAAACGTACTGAACTTGCGCGTGAACAAGGCGTGCCACCTTATGTTATTTTTCATGATAGTACGCTACTGGAAATGCTCAATCGTCGCCCAGCCACGCTTGACGAGATGGCTAAGATTAGCGGTGTTGGACAAGCCAAGCTTGACCGTTATGGAGATGCGTTCTTACAAGTATTAGAAGAGGCGGCTAACTAGCACTATTTTGTAAGAAAATTCCTACAAAAAATTTCTATCCTTCTGATGTTTGAAAATATCAGGGGTATTTATAATCATCTAAAATATTAACCATTTGATTATATAAGACCTAAAGCCATGACAACTTTGAAAGAAGGGTCGCCTTACCCTAGAGGTGCGAGTTTTGACGGTATGGGGACAAATTTTGCCTTGTTCTCGGATCATGCGACTAGTGTTACCGTTTGTTTATTTAGTGCCGATGGAAGCTCTGAAGCTGTGCGAATTCAGCTAAAAGAATGTACTAATGGTATTTGGCATGGTTATTTGGAGGACATTAAACCAGGGCAACGCTATGGTTATCGGGTTGATGGACCTTGGGATCCTGCTGAAGGTCAGCGCTTTAATGCCAATAAATTGTTGCTAGACCCCTATGCTAGAAAGCTTTCTGGCGAGATTAAGTGGGATGATGCACTGTACGGTTACACCATTAGTGACGACGTAGACGCTGACTTGGTGATGGACAAACGAGATAGTGCAGCATTTATGCCCAAAGGGATTGTCATTGACCCCGCCACGTTGGTTAAAGCTAAAAAGCCTAATATTCGTTGGCCTAAAACTATTATTTATGAAGCGCATGTCAGAGGCTTAACGATGCAGCATCCATTAATTCCCAATGATATTCGTGGCACTTTTGCTGCAATAAGTGATTCTGCACTCATTAGCCATTTACAAAAAATTGGCATTACTGCCATTGAGTTATTACCAGTTCATGCATTCACGCAAGACCATTATTTGTTAGAAAAAAATCTCACTAATTATTGGGGTTACAACAACCTTTCTTACTTTGCCCCCGAACCAGCTTATATGGGTTCTGGCGAATTGGTAGAAATTGCCAAAACAGTCGATACCTTGCATGAAGCAGGTATCGAAGTGATTTTAGATGTGGTGTATAACCATACTTGCGAAGGTAACCACTTAGGCCCAACTTTGTCTTGGAAAGGTATTGATAATCTAAGCTATTACAAAGAGCTACCCGGCAACCCAAGGTATTACGATAACTTAACGGGTTGTGGCAATGCACTTAATACATCACATCCAAAAGTGTTGCAAATGATTATGGATAGCTTGCGCATGTGGGCAACTGTATACGGCATTGACGGTTTTAGGTTTGATTTAGCGTTAACGCTAGGTCGCAACGAAACTGGTTTTAGTCGCGACCATGCCCTGTTCCACGCCATGCTGCAAGATCCAGTGCTTAGTCAATGTAAGTTGATAGCCGAGCCTTGGGATGTTGGCCCTGGTGGTTTTCAGCTGGGTTCATTCCCCCCAGGCTTCTCTGAATGGAACGGTGATTATCGCGATGTGACACGTGAATTTTGGACAGGGAAAGAAGGTGTGTTGTCGAGCTTTGCCAGCCGATTTGCTGCTTCTAGTGACCTATTTAATGAGCAGCATCGCAAGCCGTGGTCTAGCGTAAATTTCATTACCGCGCATGATGGTTTTACTTTGCATGATTTGGTTTCTTACAACGAGAAACATAATGAAGCAAATGGGGAAGATAATAACGACGGTGCTAATGATAACCGTAGTTGGAATTGTGGCGCTGAAGGTGAAACAGATTCAGCTGAAATCAATGCACTGCGAGCGCAACAAAAAAGAAATTTTTTAGCGACTTTATTTCTTTCCCAAGGTATTCCAATGTTGCTAGCTGGGGATGAGCTTAATAACTCGCAGTCCGGCAACAACAATACTTACTGTCAGAATAATGAAATGGGCTGGGTGAATTGGGATAACGCGGATGAAAGCTTAATTAATTTTGTGGGAGAGCTCGCTGCACTACGTAAAAAATATAGCGCAATCTCCAGAGCAGAGTTTTTAACAGGCAAACTTAACGAACATGGTAACTCTGACGTGACTTGGTTTAATGTGGATGGCGAAGTGATGACAGACGAGCAGTGGGATGACCCGAATAATAAATCCATGGCAGTTAAGTTTATGTCGCTTAATAAAAATGAATCATCGATATTGGTATTTTTAAATGCATCTCACGTGACAGTAGAAGCGCAGATGCCATGTAACGATATGCATGATTGGAAGCCTGTGCTGAACTCAATATTAAAAAATGAAATTGTCGATACTAAAACGTCATTGCATTTAGAGCCGCGTTCAGTTTATGTTTATGAAGGAGATTTGATTAAAAGTTAAATATTAGGTTTAATGCTTAATCAGCTAACCTAATCAATAGGAAGTACAAAGTGTCTGGTCGCCGTAGTCCTAAACAGAATCGTTTTTTAGCGAGATTAACGCCAGTAATATATAAGTGACTTTTGCCAGGGTTGGAGTTAATAGCACTGCCAAGAGATTGTGATATCTATCATAAAGCGGGGAAAATCGATTTTGTTTACTTCCCTATAAGTAGAATTGTTGCCGTAGTTAAAGTATTTATGGATGGTGCAGCGCCCGAAGTTGCGACGATTGGCGATGATGGTGTGGTTGGCGCGGATATTTTTATGGGTGCCAATTCTGGAACTAGCAAAGTAGTCGTGCAAAGTGCGGGGTTCGGTTACAGAGTCAAAATGAGTGTTGCGAAAGAGTTATTTGAAACTGAGCCAGCGTTTAGAAATTTGATACTGCGCTATATTTATACCTTATTCATACAATCTGCCCAAATAGCCGCCTGTAACCGTTATCACAATGTTGAGCAGCAGGTATGCCGATTTATATTAACCAGTTTAGATCGCTGGGCTTCTAATCGAATCAGTTTTACGCATCAGCGAGTAGCAGACCTTTTAGGTGTTAGGCGTGCAGGAGTATCTGAAGTATTTGCAAACATAGCGAAGCATGGTTACATTAAATATCACCGAGGATGCGTCACTGTTTTAGACCGAACAGGTTTAGAAAAAAGTGTATGTGAGTGTTACAAAGTGATTAAGGCCGAGATTGACTCATTTTTGAAATAGCACTTTTTCACGACACGGTAAATTTAATTACACGTTAAATTACTAGCATTTAAATATGCTATTAGTGTACGTTAGCGGACAGAAAATATTTTTTGCTATCTATAATATGGGCCATTATTTTAGCGGTTGAAGAAATTCAAGCGCTTTTTAATCTTAGGACTATTATTTCTAATGGCTTGTTATGATGGATAAGAGTTTAAAAAAAGTCGGATATCAAGAGATCAGTTTAGACAGGCTTGAAACCCAGGTTTCAGCTAACAAAGAACTCACTAACTTAGTGGCTAGCGTTGTACTGATTTTAGTAACCGAAGGCGCAGATTTAGATGCGATTGTTGCGATGCGTGCTGTTTTAAGAAAAGCCGGAATCACGGCACTACTGACAGCGCCTTCTGCAAACTTATTAAGAAGCGCTCAAGAATGCCCAATTATCATTGATAAAATATTGCATACAGAAGGATCCTGTCTGTTTGATGCTATTTTTATTCCTGAAGTTAAAGGCGTCCACCATCATCGTTTAAATGATGAGGTTATCTTATTCATAAAAAATGCCTATCAAAATGGCAAAGTAATTGCTACAGTAAACCCAGACATAATACTTGGTCTTCAATCATCACAAACCTTAGCCTTAGACAATAATAAGTTTGTTAATGCGCAAATTATTAACTATCATGAAAATGATTATCAATTCTTTAAGCGTTTCGTTAACGCCATCACTGAACGTAACTCATTAAATGTAAGCTAATGACATACCTTTTCATTTATGTGATTATCAAATCTGACTAAGGATAATCTGAGTTTTAAAATTAATCTTGTCGTTATGCCTTTTGGCTAAAATATGGTGCAATATTTTTTATATTGAGTACTTATTTGGTGCAAGCATATTTTAGTTAAAAATTGTATTTTAATAACTTATTGATATTTAAAGATATTTATAATATTTAGACATGGCATATTATTTGCTCATATCTAATCATTGAGAAAGCGGTGAAGTCACCGCTAAAGTTTCAAAAAAGATGACTAGGGTTCCGATTTTTAAGTACCGTTGTTTAAGTATTTATAAATGGCTGGACCGAGAGTTGTCGGCCAACTGCAACACGGCTACACGGAGGGATAAAAGCCCGGGAGGAAGCATTTTTTAAAATGCCGCGTTCTCACTTTTATCAATCTTGGAGTCAGCCATGCTTTTTAAATTTAAAACTAATTTAGTTTATTCTTTATTACAAGTTATGTTGTTACCCATAAGCGATCATTTTAAGCATGATGACGCGGTATTGGCTAATTGCCTTGCATTTGCATTTGGTTTACTAGGCTATGTGCTGGGTGTCAGCTTATTGTTTTTTCCTTATTGGATAATCAATATTCTTGGTGTCTTGCTAACAGCGCAGGCACTAATCACAAGTGCATATCTGTTGCATGAATTTACCCACCGCAGCATTTTTAAATCGCCAGCAATGAATGCACGTTGGGGCGTAATCATGTGTTGGGTGCATGGTAGCTGCTATTCAAGTTTTGACGAGATTCGTAGCAAACACATGCACCACCACGTAGACCGTGCCGATGTGATTAGTTTTGATATTAAGCGCTTTATTATCAAGTTACCAACGCCAGCAAAAAATATTATCAAGGCTTTGGAATGTGCATATATACCCGCTGCAGAAATTATCATGCATTATTCGGTGATCATATTGCCGTTTACTACAGCTAAATGGCATCACAAACGGGCTAGATTATTGCTAATTGCAGCGATTCGCGCTGCCATGTTTGGTGTAATGGCTTGGTTTTCAATTAAGGCGTGGCTACTATATTTATTAGCTTACTGCATCATGCTTACTGCCTTGAGATTCGCAGATTCTTATCAGCATACCTATGAAGTGTTCACTTTGTCTGATTTTGCTATTAACAAATCAGGTAAGCAAGAAGTAGTAGAGATGAGCGATGGCAAAGTGCGGGACGCGACTTATGAGCGAGCGAATACTTACTCAAACTTAATGTCGGTGAATCATCCATGGCTCAATTTAATTTTTCTTAATTTTCCGTATCACAATGCTCACCATGAAAAACCAATAGTGCCATGGTATCAATTACCGCAATTGCATGAAAAATTATATGGGAATAATGAGAGCGTACAAAAATGCCAAGACACTGTGACATGTCAGGTTCTTCCCATGGCGAGCTTATTGAAAAGCTATCACCAACATAGAGTTACGCGCCTTGAAAGTGATGACTACGGTAAATTAATTTTTACTAATAGTGCTAGCAAAAGCAATGATTCAGCTACCAAAGTAAACGCGGATCACTTTATAGGCGCAGTAGGCATTTCTTTCCTTACTGCCATTTAAGCCAGAAAATCATATGACTCAGGTACTCAAATTTTGGCCATTACTTACAGCGACGCATCATTACGATAAGTCTCTATCCACCCGTAATGTAGGTGTTGGCCAAATAATACAAGCTCCAATATTAGCTTATTTAATTGAGACCAAAAATGGCCGTATTCTTTATGACGTAGGTTGTGATTACTCAAAAATTAATGATCCAAAAAAAGCACAGTATTACTATGATGTTGAAACCTTTCCATTTGGCGCACCGCAAATGCAAGAAGAACAGCGCCTGCCAAATCACTTGGCAAAACTAGGTTTAAAGGCGGCAGATATTGATGTCATATTTTTGAGTCATCTACATTTTGATCATGCAGGGGGCTTGTGTGATGTATGCGGTGTAGAGGTACATGTGCAACAAGATGAGCTTGCCGCAGCAGAATCAGGCCAAGACGTGGTGTATTTTGCAGATGAAGTGGTTGCACAAGATCATTGGAAAACTAAAGTAGGTGAGTACGAAGTGCTGCCAGGAGTTCATGCGATTGCTAGCCCTGGACACACCGCTGGGCATATGTCGTTATGGGTAGAAATGCCACATGGCCCGCCAATTATCATCGCGGGCGATGCTGCAGATTTGCAAGAAAACATTACTGAAGAAATAGCGCCAGGTGTTTGTTGGCAAGATCAAAGTGAACTGGCAATTAACAGCATACGCAAACTTAAAAAATTGGCAGTAGATGAAGGCGCCCAACTTTGGCCGAATCATGATCATGTGTTTTGGCAAAACCTTAAAAGATTTCCAGAGTTTTACGTATGAAAATGCCATCAAGAAATATGCTGCCAAGAAAAATGACTGGTAACTTTGTGGCTGATGACTCGGTAATTGGTGACTTAATAAATGCGACCTATGTGCCCAATAATTATGTTGGCCTATGGCAACGCACGTTTTATGAAAATAAGGCAGGACAAGATACAACTTCATTAGTGTTATGGATGCAAACCTCTCAACAACATGCAGATATTCGCATACCAGCACACCGTCCTGATTTTTCAAATTGTAAAAGTTTAATTGACTGTACTAACAATCAATTGCGCTGGTTGGCTACGCAACAAGGCTTTTTTGGCTATACCCACATACGCGACAGTGTATGTGAGTGGCGGCGGGAAATAGATTTTCAGCCAGATAACAATACACGTGATATTGCCGATATGGTGTTTGACGGCGAAAACACCTTACTAGAGACGGGTATTGATACCCCTTATTTAGAAATATGGAAAAAAGTTGAAAACACGCATGGTCAAGCAAATGTGCAGACAATCGCTGGCTTGAACCGACATGGTGGAACCGTAACCGCATATTTGTTGCAAACAGGTAGTCAGGTGGCTTTCGTTAGGCCACGTAGTGTTGCAGTGCCAAATGCGATTAGCTTGTTGACCGCAATTGATTTTCACCAGCCCAATCAAGAAATTTTACTTGACTGGTTGGATGTAGAGATTTCATTTGGCGAGATGATAGATGAAACTCAATGGCAAGTGATGCATTCTACGTTGCCTTTTTTTGAGGGTAGTTTGAGAAGTAAGTAAGCTTTGATACTGAGATTTGGTAGTAGATTTTTGTAGTAATTTTTTAGTTAATTATCAGGAGATTGAATTATGTATAGCTTTAAAAAGTTGATGGTAACTGCTGCAATTCCCTTAGTACTTACTTTTGCCAATATTAGTCATGCAGCAGAGCCACTTAAAATTGCTTACAGCGATTGGCCAGGTTACGTAGCATGGCAAGTAGCCATAGATAAAGGCTGGTTTAAAGAGGCCGGTGTTGATGTGAAATTTGATTGGTTTGACTATGGCGCATCTATGGAAGCTTATTCAGCAGGCAAAGTAGATGGTGTTTTTGTAACCAATGGTGATGCTCTAGTAGTAGGTTCTGGCGGCGCTAAAAACACCATGATTCTAATTACTGATTATTCAAACGGTAATGACATGATTATTGGTAAGCCTGGTATCAAAAGTCTTAAAGATTTAAAAGGTAAAAAAATAGGGACAGAATTGGGTATCGTAGACCACCTTTTACTACTTTATGGTTTGGAAAAAGCTGGCATGAAAGAGTCTGATGTGACGCTAGTTAATACAAAAATTAACGAAACGCCTCAAGCATTAGCTTCTGGTGATTTAGCCGCTATTGGCGTATTTGAACCAAGTGCCAGCCAAGCGTTGAAGCTTGTTCCAGGTTCTAAAAAAATCTATACCTCAGCACAAGCACCTGGTTTGATTTATGACGTATTAACTGTTTCACCTGCAAGCTTATCTGCTCATAAAGCCGAATGGAAGAAATTGATTGGTGTTTGGGGCAAAGTAGTGGCTTATATCAATGACCCAAAAACTCAACCAGATGCTTTAAAAATCATGTCAACGCGCGTTGGGCTTACGCCAACAGAATACAAAAAATTCTTAATTGGTACTAAGTTATTAAATGTTGCCGAAGGTAAAGCAGCATACGTAAAAGCAGATGGCTTGAAATCATTGTATGGCTCATCAAAAGTCTCTGATGACTTCAATGTAAAAAATGCAATTTATAAAGAACCACAAGATTTAACGAAAGCAATTGATCCAGTGTTATATAAATAAACTAATGAAAATTAACTAAATCAATAGTTATAAAAGGGCGGAAATGACAATTTCATCATGGTTTGTGGTTAGGCGAGAGCTGACCGCTAGTCGTCGTAAAATCATAGGATGGGCGTCATTTCTTGCTCCTTTACTTATATGGTGTGCAGTGAGTTATGTGCCATTTATTTGGCACCCTTTGGTAAAAATTACTCAAATTGGCGAGGTTGATTACTTTCAGGAAGGTATGCGGGTAGATAAAGCCACGTTTAACGATGAATTAGCCAATATGCAATCGCAACATAAGCCTGTGCCTGTAGGTTTACCAGCAAACCCTATTTATTTACCCGCACCACATGAAGTTACTACTGCATTTTACACCGCTTTTACGACACCGCCTGCGCAAAAAGATGGCATGTGGTTGCATCAAAGCTTGTGGCATAGCGTGCAAATCATTTTTTGGGGTTTTTTTATTTCATCACTTATTGGTGTGCCAGTAGGAATTTTGTGTGGCACATACAGTGTGATTTCTAGGCTTTTTGAGCCATTTGTTGAGTTTTTTCGGTATTTACCTGCACCAGCATTTGGTGCGTTAGCCGTAGCGATTTTGGGGATTTATGATGGTCCTAAAATAGCAGTTATTGTAATTGGTACGTTATTTCAGCAGGTACTTATTATTGCTAATACAGCGCGTAAGTTAGACTATGCCCTACTTGAAGCGGCACTCACGCTGGGCACTAGTAAATTTAAACTACTTCTGCACGTCATTATTCCTGGAATTTTGCCTGATTTATATCGTGATCAAAGAATTCTATTGGGTTGGGCTTGGACATATTTAATTGTGGCAGAGCTTATCGGTACGTCTTCAGGCATTACTTGGTTTATTACGCAACAAGCACGCTATCAACATTTTGATAATGTATACGCCGCCATCATTATGATAGGCATTATTGGCCTAGGTGGAGATTTAATATTGGCTTGTTTTGCTAAGAAATTGTTCCCTTGGGACAGAGTTGCTAACAAAGAATAAAGGACTCAATCATGGCCAAAAAAATAAATCTACCAAGTTATTTAGAGCAATCAGGTGCAGTAAAACAGCGTTTTGACCGACTCAAATCGCGTGAAGTGATTTTAGAAGTGAAAGATTTGAACAAGATTTACAAGACTGCGAAGGGGGAAGTTGTAGCCCTCAAGAATGTAAATTTTAAAACACATAAGCGTGAATTTGTTTGCGTGATTGGTCCTTCTGGATGTGGAAAGTCTACCTTGATTCGCATTCTCGCAGGGTTGGAGTCACATACTTCTGGTGAAGTATTGCTAGATGATAACCCTGTGAGTGGTCCAGGTCGAGATAGAGGCATGGTATTTCAGGGCTATACCTTGTTCCCTTGGTTAAGCGTTAAGCAGAACGTAATGTTTGGCTTAAAAATGAATAATATTGGTTCAGATGAAGCTGGTCGAGAGGCGGATACTTGGTTGGAATTGGTTGGATTAACCAAATTTTCCAACGCCTATCCTCATGAACTTTCTGGGGGTATGAAGCAGCGCGTAGCAATTGCTAGAGCTCTGGTTAATCAGCCACGCATATTGTTGATGGATGAGCCATTTGGTGCACTAGATGCGCAATCTAGATGCAAGATGCAAATGCATTTATTGGAAATCTGGCGCAATATTGATGTGACTATTTTGTTTATTACGCATGATTTGGATGAAGCTATTTTTCTTGCAGATCGTATTTTAGTACTTAAAGCGCATCCAGGTGAAGTGCAAGAATTGATTGAAGTACCAGTATCGCGTCCGCGAAGTGTTGATGATTTAATCAGCCCAGAATTTTTAGCGACTAAAGCTAGATTGGAGGCGTTAATTCACCCGCCCGATGTTAAAAGTGATGAAGAAGAGGTCGTCACGCCGCGCATGATTCGTTTTGTCAACGTTGCGGATAATGTGGAGTAATGAGATGACAATGGAATGGGCAAAAACAACTTGGGATGAAGTGCCTACAAAGTTAATCGCAGCCAACCAAGCAGCCATTTTACCAATAGGCGCTACTGAACAGCATGGCCCACATATGGGTTGTGGTATGGACTATGTCTTGGCAGATCTTTTATGTAAATCAGTGGCAGAAAAAACTAATACCCCGATGTTGCCAACCATGCCATATGGCTGCTCCATCGGGCACAGCAGACGTTGGCCAGGTACGATTGCGTTGCAGCCAATTACTTTAATTAACACGATAAAAGATATGGGTGATTGGGCTTATCACAGTGGCATTCGCCGCTTATTTATCGTGAATACCCACGTAACTAATGCCGCGCCGCTACGCTGCGCACTAGAAATGCTACGAGCAGAGCACGACGACATGATGGTGGCAGTATTCAATACTGCTCATTTGAGTAAGCGTGCTAGAGAGTTTCAACACGCGGATGGCGACGATTGGCATGCTAATGATGCTGAAACCTCACTTATGTTAGCTACGGCGCCCTATATGGTACGTGCTGATAAGCTCAATATGGCCGATGACCCTGACCGAACAGAAAATTTAGTCTTTTCGCACCCTGTGAATAGAACGAGTTTAAATGGCGTCACTGGTACTCCCAGTATTTCTACCAAAGAAAAAGGTGCAGAGTGGTTTGATTGGTTAGTAGAAGATTTAAGTGCCTTAATTATTAAAGGCAAGCAAGAAACTCCGCCCTTGGCATATTCTTATTTTGAAAAGGTGTAAGACAGTGAAAACAGTGGCAGAAGTAAGCAAGATTCAGCAAAAATTAAAAGATCAGGGCGTTGAATACTGCATTGGGGCTTATGTTGATATTCATGGCATACCCAAGGCTAAAGTGGTGCCTATAGACCACTTTCCACAGATGGCCGCTGGTTCTGAACGCTATACTGCCTATGCGCTTGATGGCTTAGGGCATGGACCGAGTGATGATGAAATTACTTCATTGCCCGACTTAGACCATATTATTCCATTGCCGTGGGAGCCAAAAGTAGCTTGGATTCCAGCAGACAATGGCTATAAAGGTCAGCCTTATATAATGAACACGCGCGTAGCGTTAAAAAATGTGCTTGCTGAAGCCGCTAAAATGGGTTTTGGTATGAATCTAGGCATTGAATGCGAGATTTATTTGTTTAAGCAAAACGCAGATGGCAGCTTAAGTATTCCAAATCCTGACGATAAACTTGGCAAGGCTGCTTATGACGTGCGTGGGTTTATGGATAATTTTGCTTGGCTAGATAAAATGGCTAGTGCAATGAATGGCCTAGGTTGGGATTTGTATTCTTTTGACCATGAAGATGGTAATAGCCAATTTGAGTTTGATTTTAATTATAGTGATGCCCTGACTATGTGCGACCGTTTTATTTTCTTTCGCTACATGGCAAAGCATTATGCCAAAGAGGATGGTTTACTAGCTACCACAATGCCTAAACCGTTTGCTGATAAAACTGGCACGGGCGCTCATTTTAATATGTCACTATACGACCTTAAAACAGGCGAAAACCTATTCGCTTGCGACCCAAAAGATGACCCTCGTGGCTTAGGTTTAACTAAAGTAGGTTATCAATTTATTGCAGGTATTCTTAAGCATGGTCCTGCGTTGTGTGCCACCTTTGCACCTACCGTGAATAGTTACAAGCGCTTGGTTCGTCGTGGTGCGATGAACTACTTTAGCTGGGCGCCTGTATTTAATTCTTTCGGCTCTAATAATCGCACCAATTCTGTTCGTGTGCCAATGGGCGGAGGTCGTTGTGAATCGCGTAATGCAGATGGTGCAGTCAACCCTTATTTAGCAGCTACATTAGCTTTAGCGGCTGGTCTGGAAGGGATTAAAGAAGCTTTAGACCCAGGCAAGCCAAATGAAGACAATTTGTACGAAATGACAGAAGAAGAGCGTACAAAACGTGGCATTAGCTTTTTACCGCAAACTCTGCAAGAAGCTGTAAAGGCCTTTGCAGCCGACCCACTGGTAGAAAAAACACTCGGAAAAGGCTTGAGCGATGAATTCATTAAATACAAAACCGAAGAATGGGAATCCTATCACCAGTCAGTTAGTCAGTGGGAGATTGATAGATACAGTTATATGTTTTAGCGACAGCTTAAAAGTGAATGAAGTAATTGAATAAAGGAATATCGTGATAAAAGAATTTAACCCAGCGAACATACTTTGGGAAGAAGTCATCCCAGGTGGCAATCACTGTTCTTGGCTTATACGCCGTGGCATAGCACTGCGTATGGCAGATTTATCAGGCGGTGCAAATTGTTCTGCATTGCTTTATAACGCTGATGAAAAGCTTGAGCGCTACAACATGCCAGATAGTTTAAAAGCGCAGCATACTGCATTTTTAACCACAGGCAACGTGTGTTATAGCGATATGGGTCGTGTGATGTGTTCTATTTTCAACGACAGCTTAGGCTGGCATGACACCATTTGCGGTGTCACGGATAGCGCCATGGTTGCAGCCCAATATGGAGAAGCCAGCTTTCAGACGCATCGCAACGAAATGTACCGCAGTGGCAAAGATGGCTTGCTAATCGAGCTTGCAAAGCATGGTTTAGGTAAGCGTGATTTGACTGCAACGGTGAATTTTTTTAGTAAAGTCAGTGCCAATGAAGCGGGTGATTTAAGTTTTGTAAATAATCATAGTGGCGCTGGTAGCTACGTAGATATTCGTTTTGATATGGATGTATTGCTAGTCGTATCTACCGCGCCGCATCCATTTGACAATAAAACAGTGTATGCACCAGCTGACGTTAAATTATCAGCTTGGCATGTGGGGAATGCCGAGCGTGATGATATCTGCCGCAACAACTGCTTGCAAAATAGTCGTGGTTTTATCAATACAGAAAGATACTACCTATGAGCTTAACGATAAGTAAGTTAAAGCCTGAATCAGCGGTGCTCAACCAAATCTGCAATGCGGGTGACCCGTGGATGGCAGAAGTCAAAAAAAGCCAAGTATTCAGGATTTTAGATTTAGAGGGCAACCAAGCGGTTGATACACTCTTTTATAACGCCAGCAATGCAGAAGAGCGTTACAGCGCCATCGATACGATTGCCCGCCAAGCCAAGCTATATCTAACTACTGGTTCGGTGCTGTATTCAACTGAAGGTAACGCAATGCTTACTATTGTTGCCGATACCTGTGGCCGTCACGATACGATTGGCGGCGCTTGTTCTGCTGAAAGCAATACCACACGTTATGACCTTGCTAAACGCCCTATGCACAGTTGCCGCGATAGTTTTATGCATGCGTTAAATCATTGTGAATGTGCGATACATCGGCACATGAGTAAGCGAGACATCACCGCTAACATTAACTTTTTCATGAATGTGCCAGTCACGGCAGACGGGGCTTTAAGTTTTGAAGATGGCATTTCTGGCGCAGGAAAATATGTAGAAATGCGCGCTGAAATGGATGTAGTAGTGCTGATTTCAAACTGCCCACAATTGAATAATCCTTGCAACGCTTATAACCCAACGCCTATTCAGTTATTAGTTTGGGATGTCATGTAATCAATAATTAGTAATGAATCAATCAGTAAATTGATATTTTAAACTCGGATTGGGACGGCCTGATGCGATCAATAAAAAGCGAGACGACTCGCATAAGAGGTTGGGATGTTTGATAAGGTTTTAATTGCTAACCGCGGCGAGATAGCATGCCGAATTATTCGCACTTTGAAGAAAATGGGCATCAAGTCAGTGGCCATTTATTCAGAGGCGGACGCTGGTGCTCGACATGTATTGGATGCTGATGAAACTGTTTGTGTGGGTGCGGCAGCAGCTTCTGAGAGCTACCTTAATACCGATAAAATTCTGCAAGTGGCCATTGAGAAGGGTGTAAAAGCCATACATCCCGGTTACGGATTTCTCTCTGAAAACGCAGATTTTGCTGAAAGCTGTGAAGCGGTAGGCATTACCTTTATTGGCCCAACGCCAAGTCAAATGAAAGCATTTGGCCTTAAACATACTGCGCGTGACCTAGCTAAAAAAAATGGCGTACCTTTACTGCCAGGGTCAGATTTATTGGCGGATGTCGCTGAGGCAAGTATGCTCGCGAAAAAAATCGGTTATCCCTTCATGTTAAAAAGCACTGCAGGTGGCGGCGGTATTGGTATGCAGCTTATCTGGAGTGAAAATGAGCTTGAAGCTGCGTTTCAATCCGTCCAACGTTTATCGCGCGCAAATTTCAAAGAAACGGGCATTTACTTAGAAAAATATGTAGAAGCTGCACGTCATATAGAAGTACAGATTTTTGGTGATGGTTTGGGCAAGGTGATTGCTTTAGGTGAGCGCGATTGTTCAGTACAGCGCCGTAATCAAAAGGTGATTGAAGAAACGCCAGCACCAAATATCACGCAACAAGTACGTGACGCATTAAGTAGCATAGCCGTTAAGTTAGCCAGCGCTTTAAATTATCGTTCGGCGGGAACAGTAGAGTTCGTCTATGACAACTCAACAGGTGAATTTTATTTTCTAGAAGTGAACACTCGCCTGCAAGTTGAACATGGCGTGACTGAATTAGTCACTGGCGTAGATTTGGTTGAGTGGATGATACGTATCGCTGCTGGAGAAACGGACGTGCTTAATCATTATGTTCACCAACCACAAGGCCATGCGATACAAGTGCGTTTATACGCTGAAGATCCAAATAAAAGCTTTCAGCCAGCGAGCGGTGTGCTCACAGAAGTTAAATTTTCTCCAGAAGCCAGACCAGAAGTTAGAGTAGATACTTGGGTGGAAACTGGTAGCGATGTTTCGCCATTTTATGATCCATTGATTGCAAAAGTACTGGTACATGCAGAAGACCGAGATAGTGCAATCGTGCTCATGAAAAATTCACTGGCTGAAACTCGCCTAAGTGGTATCGAAACTAATTTAGAATATCTGCGACAGGTGTTGGAAGATACAGTTTTCCCAGCAGGTAAACAAACTACCCGTTACTTAAATAGTTTTGAATACAAACCGCACACCATCGATGTGCTGGAAGGCGGCGTAATTTCAACCATTCAAGACTATCCTGGACGAATTGGTTATTGGGCCGTAGGTGTGCCGCCATCAGGGCCGATGGATCATTTGGCGTTTCGATTAGGCAATAAATTAGTTGGCAATGCGGAAGGTGTAGCGGGGCTAGAAATTACCCTCATTGGCCCTAAACTAAAATTCAATACAGATGCTGTGATTGCTATTACTGGTGCGCCTATTGATACAACGTTAGAGGGTAAAACGATTGCAATGTGGCAATCGCAATTAGTTAAAGCTGGTAGTACACTAAAGTTGGGTAATATTAAAAAGTTTGGTTGCCGCGCTTATTTGAGCGTGCAGGGCGGTTTTGATGTGCCGGATTATTTGGGTAGTAAGTCTACATTTACGCTAGGTCAGTTTGGAGGGCATGGCGGTAGAACGCTTAGAGTAGGCGATGTTTTGCATCTCAATAAAAAAACAGAGGCACAAGATAAAGCGCCCTACATTGCAAAATCATTAACTGAAACTTTACTGCCAACTTATACCTATCAGTGGGAAATCGGCGTGCTGTATGGCCCACATGGCGCGCCTGATTTTTTTACTGAAGATGATATTACTATGTTCTTCACTACCGATTGGGAAGTACATTACAACTCAAACACCACCGGTATTCGCCTCATAGGCCCTAAGCCGCAATGGGCTAGGCAGGATGGCGGCGAGGCCGGTTTGCATCCATCAAATATTCATGACAATGCTTATGCAATTGGTGCGATAGATTTTACTGGCGATATGCCTGTTATTTTAGGCCCAGATGGCCCTAGTTTGGGCGGTTTTGTCTGTCCAGCAACTATTGTAAAAGCTGAACTGTGGAAAATGGGGCAGCTTAAAGCAGGTGACAAAATACGCTTTAAAAGGCTTACTCAGGAAAATGCCTGTGCATTAGAAACGGCTCAAAATGCTATGGTCGCTAATCTGGTAGGAGAGCTCCAAAAGCCACTTAATACTATTAAAAAAAGTTATAGCCCGATACTCACTGAAATCGTTGAAACTTCAACACAAATTAAAGTGGTTTATCGACAAGCAGGTGATAAATATCTGCTCATTGAATACGGCGAACTGGTGCTAGACCTCAACTTGAGATTGCGTGTGCATGCGCTAATGCAGTGCTTAGAAGGGCAGAATATCAAAGGTATTCTAGACCTTACCCCAGGCATTCGTTCTTTGCAGGTACATTATGAGAGTCTAGTGTTGCCAGTTAAGCAACTCCTCAATCTTTTGCAAAAAGCTGAACAAGAGTTGCCTGCTATTGAAGAGATGGAAGTGCCAACTCGCATTGTGCATCTGCCACTTTCTTGGGACGATGTTGCAACTCAGTTGGCGATTGAAAAGTATATGCAATCCGTGCGTAAAGACGCGCCTTGGTGTGAAATGGTAGATGGCCATGCAAGTAATATTGAATTCATCCGCCGCATCAATGGACTAGAATCAATCGAACGCGTTAAAGAAATTGTTTTTAACGCCAGTTATCTTACGCTTGGCTTGGGCGATGTGTATTTAGGTGCCCCTGTTGCGACACCCGTAGACCCGCGGCATCGTTTAGTCACTACAAAATATAACCCTGCACGTACTTGGACACCTGAAAATGCAGTGGGCATAGGCGGCGCTTATATGTGCGTATACGGCATGGAGGGACCTGGCGGTTATCAATTTGTAGGTCGTACTATTCAAATGTGGAATAGATGGAACCAAACGAAAGATTTCACAGGCGGCAAGCCTTGGTTATTAAGATTTTTTGATCAAATCCGTTTCTATCCAGTGATCGCAACAGAGTTATTGCAAATGCGCGAGGATTTTCCAAGAGGTAAATTCCAACTTAAGATTGAAGAACAAACTTTCCGATTAAAAGATTACAACCAATTTTTAAGTAATGAAGCGGCTTCAATACTTGCCTTCAAAACCAAGCAACAGACGGCTTTTGATGCAGAACGCGAACGTTGGATTGCTACAGGCCAAGCAAATTACAGTAACGAGGTAGAAGCTGTGGCAGCGTCTGACGCATTAGAAGTGCCAGCGGGCAGCCAAGTGGTTAGCTCGCACGTAGCTGGCAACTTATGGAAAATCAATGTGCACGAAGGCGATATGGTGAACGAGGGTGATGTAGCGGTGATTGTAGAATCCATGAAAATGGAAATATCGATAACCGCAACTTGTAGCGGCAAAGTCACCCATATTTTATGCAATGAAGGAACAGCAGTTTCTGCAGGGCAGAATTTAATGGTAATTGCATCGTAAAGAGAGAAAAAAAACATGAACTTACAAATATCCCACTTACGTAATTTGTATCTATCAGGCGAGTTAGTACCTAGCGATTTAGTCCAACAATTGGATGTTGAAATTGGCATTGAAAATAGTAGTAATATCTGGATTCAAAGATTAACGCTAGCTGAAATGCTGGATTATGCGAAAAAGCTAGAAGGTAAAGACATTGCAAACTTGCCTTTATATGGTATTCCATTCGCAATTAAAGATAATATTGATTTAGCAAATATTCCTACTACTGCAGCCTGTCCAGAATATGCTTACACACCGACCAAAAGCGCCACAGTGGTACAAAAACTGATTGAGGCTGGCGC
>JAYTHN010000033.1:0-6973 GCA_043732505.1 Methylotenera sp. | reverse complement strand
CAACACGCACACAGCCCATCGCCACATGATTATCCAACTTAGCAGCCAATACTGCACTACCCTTGTCTTGTTTTACCAACACATTATCGCCTTCAACTAATCCTAATTCTGCGAGTTGTTGCGCACACATGCGTGCCATTGGTTTAATGTTGTATTTGGTTTTTTGCAAAGGTGGTGATCTACGTACAATCGCATCTGATTCATACTGAGGCACTTCACCAATACGCTGTAAGCCTGCTTTTTTGATGTTGACATGAATTTCAACCAACTCTCTCAAGTTATTATTTAAGCTACGCCACACAACGGTAGATGGTTTTTCACCGCCAAAAATTGCATTTTTCACTTGCTCACTAGTGTCATAATCAAATCCTTGCAAGCCCAAAGTGTTCGCCAGCACACGCAACACTTTCCAACCTGGCCTGCATTCACCAAGCGGTTTTGCTACCGCTGTAAAGCTTTGCACGCGGCCTTCCATACTCATAAACGTGCCTGAAGTTTCGGTAAATGGTGCGATGGGCAATAACACATCGGCATTCTCTAATGCTTGAGATTTAAAAGCTGTTAGTGCAACTACGCACTCAGCTTTTTGCATAGCAGCTTTTGCTAACGCAGCGTGCTGACAATCTAATTCGGGCTCAATGTTCAACAGTAAATAGGCTTTACGTGGCACTTCGAGCATTGCACGCGCATGCATGCCGCTGCTGTTGGGCATTACACCCATTAAATGCATACCTGTGCTATTAGCTGCGGCAGGTAGAATTCCGCCTTTTGCACCTGAAATGCCACCAATCGCCTCAGCCATACTGTACATCTCGGTAAATCTAGGATCACTCAATGCCATATTGCCTAAAAAAATACCTACTTTAGGCGCAACTAAATCAACCTGTTTACCATGTCCAGCTAGGCTTTCTGCCATCGCTTGTGTATTGGGACGTACTTTAATTTCTTCTAATAATTTGTTGAGTGAAGGTGGTAGGCAAAGTGACAAACGTTGTAAGTTAGACATAGCTTTTAATACTTGTCCCAACACATTGACCATATCATTCGGACGTACAATCACTTTATGCGCAATGTCCATCAAGGGATCATTGTCTAGCGGGCTTATTATTGAAAGTTCAGCGCCATTAGCGACTGCTTTACGGAAACGTTGTCCAAGTAATGGATGCTCATTTCGTAAGTTAGAGCCTATGATTAGAATTCTATCCAGCTCTTCAATTTCATTGATATTACAGCCCATCCAAGGCGTACCAACACGCTTACCATCAAGCCTAAAATCAGTTTGGCGCAAACGATAATCCACATTGCCACAGTTTAAGCCGTGTGCCAATTGCTTAGCTAAATAGCCCTCTTCCATCGTGCTATTCGGGGATACTAAGACACCAAGCGCCTCGCTACCATGTTCGTTAGTAATATCTTTAATCTGTCCCGCAGCAAATTCTAGCGCGGTTTTCCAGTCGGTTTCTACCCATGATCCGTTGTGTTTAATCATTGGCACTTTGAGGCGATCAGGACTATTTAAGCCTTCGTATGAAAAACGGTCGCGGTCTGATAACCAGCACTCGTTTATACTTTCTTTTTCACGCGGTAATACGCGCATGACTTTATTATCTTTTACATGGACTTCAATATGTGAACCTAATCCATCATGCGGTGCAATACTTGGTCTGCGAGTAAGTTCCCAGCTACGTGCTGAGTATCGATAAGGTTTGCTTGTAAGCGCGCCTACAGGACATAAATCAATGATATTGCCTGAGAGTTCAGAGTTAACACTTTTATCGACATAAGCCGTGATTTCAGCATGTTCGCCTCGACCAACCATGCCAAGCTCCATCATGCCGCCCACTTCTTTTAAGAAACGCACACAACGCGTACATTGGATGCAGCGTGTCATATCTGTGCTAACCAATGGGCCAATATTTTTATTGAACACTACGCGTTTTTCTTCTGTGTAACGTGATCCACTTGTACCATAAGCGACAGCTATATCTTGCAAATCGCACTCGCCACCTTGGTCGCAAATTGGACAATCTAATGGGTGATTAATCAGCAGGAATTCCATGACACTTTGTTGTGCTTCAATTGCAGATTTAGATCGTGTAAATATCTTCATGCCATCGGCTACAGGTGTAGCACAAGCGGGTAGCGGTTTATTAAACTTCTCTACCTGCACCAAACACATACGGCAATTGGCTGCTACGGATAGTTTTTTATGATAACAAAAACGAGGAATCGCAATACCAACCTTATCTGCAGCATCAATAATGGTGCTTCCGTTTTCTACCTCTAAAGCTTTGCCGTCTATTTCAATATTTAGCATTATTGGTGTTCCATATTTGTATCTTGCGTCTTACTTTCCATCATGCTCTTACCGTATTGAATATAATATTCAAACTCTGGCCTAAAATGCTTGATGAAACTCAACACCGGAGTTGCCGCAGCTTCACCTAATGCACAAATTGTACGGCCTGAGATGTTATTACTCACAGATGTGAGTAAATCCAAATCTTCCATTTTTCCTTGGCCTTTGACAATACGCGTAATCACGCGATAAACCCAGCCTGTGCCTTCACGACAAGGCGTACATTGTCCACAGCTTTCTTCATAAAAGAAATAACTCAATCGTTGCAAGGTTTTAACCATACATGTGCTGTCGTCCATCACAATCATTGAACCAGCACCTAAGCTTGAGCCCGCTTTACTTAAGCCATCGTAATCCATAGTTGCACCCATAATGGCTGATGCCGGCATAACGGCTGTTGATGGACCGCCTGGAATAACGGCTTTTAATTTGCGACCTTTCCAGATACCACCTGATAATTCTAGCAACTCTTTAAATGGCATACCCATTTTTACTTCGTAGTTACCTGGCTTTTCTACATGGCCAGAAACTGAAAATAGTTTTGTACCGCCTGAATTTGGAACGCCATTAGCTGCAAAAGCTTCCGCACCGTGTTGCATAATCCACGGGATACATGCGTAACTTTCCGTATTATTCACATTAGTTGGCTTACCGAAAACACCATAACTTGCTGGAAATGGAGGTTTAAATCGCGGTTGACCTTTTTTACCTTCAATTGATTCTATGAGTGCAGTTTCTTCACCACAGATATAAGCACCGTAACCATGTACGGCATATAAATCAAAACTGAAGTTAGTACCAAATAGATTTTCACCTAAATATCCAGCAGCTTTTGCCTCATGCAATGCCGCTTCAAAAATATCGTAGTCTTGCCAAATTTCACCATGAATATAGTTATAGCCAACACTCGCACCTAAGGTATAAGCAGCAATAGCCATACCTTCAATCAATTGATGTGGATTGTAGCGCAATATATCGCGATCTTTAAAAGTACCGGGCTCACCTTCATCTGAGTTGCAAACCAAATATTTTACGCCATCGAAATAGCGCGGCATGAAACTCCACTTAAGACCTGTAGGAAAACCAGCACCACCACGGCCACGCAAACCCGAGTTCTTGACTGCAGTGATAATATCAGTCGCTTTAGACTTTTCAGTAACGATACGCTTTAAAGAAGAGTATCCACCTAGTTTAATGTAGCTTTCAAGCGAGGCTGGATTTTCTTCAGTAAGTGTACGCAAGCACAACAAAGTCTGGCCGGCCAAATCAGTAGTGACTGGTTTGCCAGCTTCATAACTATTCACAGGAGTAGTCATTACTTTAACTCCTCCAATAGTATGTCTACTTTTGCTGGCGTTAAAAACTCATGCATAGTGTGATTATTCACAATCAATAATGGCGCCCCACCGCATGCGCCCATACACTCACCCTCTTTGAGAGAAAATTTGCCATCTGCCGTTACTTCATTAAATCCAACACCTAGCTTGGTTTTTAAATGATTTACAATCACATCACTGTCGCGCAACATGCATGAAATATTAGTACAAATCGATATTTTATATTTACCAACAGGTGCCAAATTGTACATATTGTAAAAACTAGCTACTTCCATCGCGGCAATATCTGGCATACGCAAATATTTAGCAACGTCAGAAATACTTTCTTTGGAGAGCCAACCACATTCAGTTTGAACGATACGCAGCGCACTCATCACAGCCGCCTGACGTTGTTCAGTCGGATATTTTGTGATCTCATAATCAATTTTAGCTATAGCTTCTGTACTTAACATTTTATCTGTCAATTTTTATCTTAATTTATCTGTCGATTTCGCCAAACACAATATCTTGTGTGCCAATAATTGCCACTAGATCGGCAATCATGTGCCCCCGCGTCATTTCATCTAGCGCAGCTAAATGTGGGAAACCTGGCGCACGAATTTTTAAACGATAGGGTTTATTTGCACCATCAGAGATCATGTAAATACCAAACTCACCCTTTGGATGCTCTATCGCAGCGTAAGCCTCACCTGCTGGCACATGAAAACCTTCCGTGAATAATTTGAAATGATGGATTAGATCCTCCATATTTTCTTTCATACCTTCTCGGTTTGGTGGCGCCACTTTATTATCGCCAGTAATGACTGGACCTGGATTTTTGCGTAACCAATTTACACATTGCTTAATGATATTGTTAGATTGTCTAAACTCTTCCATACGTACTAAATAACGGTCATAACAATCTCCGTTTACACCGACTGGAATATCAAAGTCAAGCTTGTCATAAACTTCATAAGGCTGAGTTTTACGTAAATCCCAGGCGATGCCTGAGCCACGTAACATTGGGCCTGTCATGCCCAGCGCTAATGCGCGCTCTGGCGTAACTACGCCAACACCTACAGTACGTTGCTTCCAAATACGATTATCGGTTAATAATGTTTCGTATTCATCTACATAATTAGGGAAGCGCTGTGTGAAGTCATCAATAAAATCTAATAACGAACCTTCGCGGTTTTTATTTTGCTCTTTAACTGTTTTAGCATTACGTAACGGCGACACTTCATACTGCGGCATTTGTGCTGGCAAATCACGATACACACCACCTGGGCGGTAATATGCGGCATGCATGCGCGCACCTGAAACGGCTTCATAGCAATCAAATAAATCTTCACGTTCACGAAAAGCGTACAAGAATACAGTCATTGCGCCAACGTCTAGCGCATGCGCGCCTAGCCATAATAAGTGGTTAAGTACGCGGGTAATCTCGTCAAACATCACACGAATGTATTGTGCGCGTATAGGCACTTCAATACCCATCATTTTTTCAATTACCATAACATAGGCATGTTCGTTTGCCATCATGGAAACGTAATCCAACCTATCCATATAAGGGATTGATTGCAGATAAGTACGGTTTTCTGCCAACTTTTCCGTGCCGCGGTGCAACAAACCAATATGCGGGTCAGCACGCTGAATGACTTCACCATCCAACTCTAGCACTAAGCGCAATACGCCGTGTGCTGCAGGATGCTGCGGACCAAAGTTCATAGTGTAATTTCTAATTTCAGCCATGATGCGCTCCATCATCTCTAATAATTCTTGGCACGTTATTTCGCTCTTCTATAGAAACAGGCTGATATATCACACGCTGCTGTTCGGGATCATAGCGCATCTCTACAGTGCCTATCATTGGGAAATCTTTACGGAACGGATGACCAACAAAGCCATAATCAGTTAACAACCTACGTAAATCTGGATGATTTTCAAACATCAGGCCATAAAGATCGAATGCTTCGCGCTCGAACCAGTTGGCTACTGGCCATACATCTACTAATGTAGGCAAAATTGGAAAATCTTCATCTTGTGCAAACACGCGCAAACGGACTCGGTGATTCAAACTAACCGACAAAAAGTGACAGACGACCGCATAACGTAAGTCACTAAAATGATTGAGGCCATCAAAACTGTTATCGCCATACTCTTGATAATCTACGCCACATAAATCAATTAACTGTTCAAATTTTAAATTTGCATCATCACGAAGCAATTGGCATACCGCTAAATAATCTTTGGCAGCACACTCAATAGTGATCTGATCAAACGCAACAGTTTTTTTGGTGATTTTTGTGCCTAGCACGGCTTGCAAACTGATGAGTAATTGGTCTAATTTAGCTGACATTTTTTTAAGTTTTATTTACGATAGTGATTGGCGTGATGATTTGTGATGACGTTTTTGTTATTAAAGTTTAGCCAGCATCATCGTGCAATAGTGTTAGTACGTTTGATTTTATTTTGTAACTGAATAATGCCATATAACAGTGCTTCAGCTGTTGGTGGGCAACCTGGCACATAGACATCCACCGGCACAATACGATCACACCCGCGAACTACTGCGTAAGAATAATGATAATAGCCGCCGCCATTAGCACATGAACCCATAGAGATTACCCAACGCGGCTCAGCCATCTGGTCGTATACTTTACGCAGGGCTGGCGCCATTTTATTCACCAGGGTACCCGCAACAATCATGACATCCGATTGACGTGGGCTTGGACGAAACACAATGCCAAAACGATCTAAATCATACCGTGATGCACCTGCATGCATCATTTCTACTGCGCAACATGCCAAACCGAAAGTCATCGGCCACAACGAACCTGTACGAGTGTAGTTAATCACCGTATCTAGCGTGGTAGTAACAAAGCCTTTTTCTAAAACGCCTTCTATACTCATATTAAAGTTAATCCTACCTTAAGGTTTAATCCCATTCCAAGGCCCCTTTCATCCACTCATAAATGAAGCCTATGACTAGAACACCTAGAAATATCATCATCGCGATAAAGCCGAATAAACCAATTTCTTTAAGCACCACCGCCCATGGAAATAAAAATGCAATTTCCAAATCGAACAAGATAAATAAAATAGCCACTAAATAGTAGCGCACATCAAACTTCATACGAGCATCTTCAAATGCCTCAAAACCGCATTCATAAGGAGAGTTTTTTGCGGAATCTGGCTTATGTGGAGAAACCAGCTTACCTAAAATAAGTGGCCCAACACCAACTGCTAAACCTACAAGGATAAACAATAATATCGGAAAGTAATTTTCTAACACCTA
>JAYTHN010000032.1:0-2018 GCA_043732505.1 Methylotenera sp. | reverse complement strand
TTGCGTAGCCTGCTCATCAGTAGTGCTACCCTGTAAATTCACATAAGAGCTCACATTTACAGGCTCTTGTAATACATCTACTGCTGCAACTCTGGTGTCCGCTTTTAAAGTAGTGACAAACTTATGCACACTGTTTAATGCGCCACGATAATCGCCTTTAAACCCTGATATTTCAGCCGTAATGAATCCTAGTTCATTTAATTTGGTAGGGTCAATTGGTGGCTGTGGGCTGGCATTAGCTTGTGGCTCACTCACGGGCGCTGTGATTGCAATTAGCTTATCTTCGTCTTTGATATTGATATCATTGGTCAACGCCCAGCGTAACCTATCTAGCTGGATTTCTGGTGACTGTTCCATCGCTGCACTCACTACCAGCATAATGCGACGCGGTGATTTTGGATAAGAAGTCAGTGTTTTATCTACCTGTACTGCTGTTTTTAAATCCGCCGCACTGATAGACGTAACGGGGAAGTTTTTAGCGACTTCATCATATTGATGCTGCTGTATTGTAGTGTCTTGTACCGCCTGATTGAGTGATGACTTATAATCCAAACCTTGTTTTAGTACCAAGCCAGCAGCACATAAACCAATAAATCCAATAATCAAGGTCGCTACCGTTATACTTTTTTTAAGTCTACTAAACTGATATTGTTTAGTGAGCGTTTCTGGCGCTAAATTATCAACTTCATGACCGCTAGCGAGTAGCTGCATGTGCAGTAACTCAGGCATTTGCTGCAATAATGATGTGGATAAGTTGAGATTTTTTGCAAACTGACTCAAATCAACATCAGTACATTCTATGCCCTGTTCTTGGCTAATGCCCTGACTAATATGCTGTGTGGCACCATCAATACTAACTAGCACTAAGTTAATTGGCGTTTCACGTGATATAAAACGCTGACTAATTAAGTAAAGCCGGGTTTTTTCCGTTTCAACTAAGTAAAAGTAGCCTAATTGATTCGTTGCAGTTGGCACATTTGGTACCAAGCGGCTAATGCGCAAACGTCCGTTGTGCAGATAAGTTTGGCGTAACCCGGAAGATAGCTTTTCACATAACAAAATATGGGGTGCCATCAACTTTAGTTGTCGCACTAATACTTGGCTTAGCATAGGTAGCAAATAAACACCCACTAACTGTGCACCTGCCGCCTGAATCATCTTCACCCAAACTTGCAAAAACTCTGCATTATTAAGTGCGACAAATAAAAATCTGTCATCTTTGCGTTTATCTTTATCACGATTGATAAAGTGCGCAGTACGATATTCTAAGCCGCGATAAAACTGATTTAGTTTGCGTAACGTAAGCTCGCTTTTAGCTGCGCCAGTAGTATGCGGCACACTTTCTAGACGATAATCTTCTTCTACCGCATCTGCTATTAAATATATGGGGGTTGCCGTATATTGTTGCAAAAACTCGGTAAACTCATCATGACCAGTAGCGTCATTTGCAAAATTTTGGCTACCCTGCAACTTACCTGCATGCCAAAGCCCAGCCAACAAACTGTGTGCTGTCGCGCATAACACTAATCTATTTTGACTACTTTTCATCATCAGAAGGTTAAGATTACATTGTTGGCTTTAAATTTTAAGTTTGCTGAATGAATCATAAACTGGGCCTAATACTGAGAACATAATAAAGCCAAGAATCGCCCCCAACAACACAGTGAGCGCAGGCTCTATCATTTTAAGCATTTTCTGCATGGCATCATTCACGTCTCTGTCGTAAAAATAGCTGATATTAAGCAGCGATTTATCTAAGGCACCCGTGCTTTCGCCCACGCGAATCATGCGCACCACTAGCGGTGGAAATAAACCTGCGTTACGAAAACTCTCGCTCATTGAGTCCCCCGCGTTGATTTGCGCATGCGCTCGACTAAGCGCATCTGCCACCACTTGATTGCCTACGATTTTTTCACAGATTTTAATAGCATCTAAAATTGGAATGCCCGTTTGATACATCAGCGCAAAGTAACGCGCAAAACGCGCCATGATAATTTTATGCAATATTGGCCCTGTAA
>JAYTHN010000031.1:0-2021 GCA_043732505.1 Methylotenera sp. | reverse complement strand
TTGATAGGTGCTTTGTAGTCGCGTAATTTAGTCGCGCAATTTCATTAACCAGATTTGGTAGTCAAGCCGCTTTTTCAATCACATTTGCGCGGTCAATAATCTCTTGCGCTAATTCTAAATACGCCACTGAGCCTTTTGAGCTTTTGTCGTAACTCAACACAGGCACACCGTAACTAGGCGCTTCTGCCAGCCGAATATTGCGTGGAATCACCGTTTTATAGACTTTATCGCCAAAATGGCTAATGAGCTGTGCAGATACTTGCTGCGCTAACATATTGCGATTATCAAACAATGTGCGCAACAAGCCTTCAATCTCTAAAGTCGGGTTCAGATGCGCACGTACTTTTTTGATGGTATTTACCAAATCGGACAAACCCTCCAATGCGTAATACTCGCACTGCATTGGAATCATCACCGCGTTGGCGGCGGTAAGCGCATTCACAGTCACTAAGTTGAGGGCAGGGGGGCAATCTAACAGCACCATATCATAAGTATTATTCAATTTAGCAATCGCTACTTTCAGGCGATTTTCACGTGCAAGCTCATTAACGAGTTCAACCTCAGCGCCGGCTAACTCACGATTTGAAGGCGCAATATCAAAACCGCCTTTTTTGCTGGTAACAATCACTTCTTTAAGTGATTTTTCACCAATCAACACATGATAGATGCTGAGTTTTAAATGAGATTTATCTATACCACTACCCGTACTTGCATTACCTTGCGGATCCAAATCTATCAACAACACTCGTCTACCCAAGCTCGCCAAACTAGCCGCTAGGTTCACACAGGTAGTGGTTTTACCTACGCCGCCTTTTTGATTGGTGATTGCGAGTATTTTCATAATGACTTTGGATTTATAGTGACTTTAATTTGTGGTGGTTTTATTGAATGTCTTTTGATTGTTTTTTAAGGTTTTAAAAATAATAAATGTCGCTCTGCATCTAAACCAGCTACGTTTAACACTTTAATTTCTGTCGCTTTAACCGCTAAATTTTTAAAATTTTGGCTTTCAAATTCATGATTTGGCACTACGCCCTTCATTGCTAACCACACACCATTTTCAGCAAGTAAATGCTGCGTAAGCTTAATAAATGAATCAATTTCAGAGAACGCACGTGAAATAATCACATTAAATCCTATACCCTGATGAAAACGTTCTTTTTTTAAAGCTTCTACGCGCCCAGCTTCTACTTGAAAATTCGCTAAACCCAATTCACCTTTTACTTGGCGCATAAAACTGGTTTTTTTGGTCACCGAATCAATCGCAGTGACTTGTAACTCAGGCAAACAAATCGCCAATGGAATACTCGGCAAGCCAGCTCCAGCGCCAACATCCAATAAAAATTCAGCACCTAATGCTTTGACATGCGTCAATACACTTAACGAATCCAACAAATGCAGCGTTACCATTTCCAGCGGATCACGAATCGCTGTCAGGTTATGCACCTTATTCCATTTATCAATCAACAACACATAAGCAATCAACTGTGCTTGCTTTTCATGATCTATCTGTAAATTCATCTCCAACAAGCCAGACTCTAGCTTGGCTTGCAGCGTACTTTGTAGCGTCATGCAGCTTGCTCTACTTGTTTACTACGTGCTTTACGTTTTAAATAGACTAACAATAATGAGATTGCGGCTGGTGTAATGCCCGAGATACGACTAGCCTGACCGATAGTTTCTGGTTTTTGTGTATTTAATTTTTGCTGCGCTTCAATCGGCAACCCATGAATTTCGCGATAATCTAAATCGTCAGGTAAATTTGTATTTTCTTGCCCACGGCTACGGGCGACTTCATCGGTTTGACGATCAATATAACCTTGATATTTTGCGGCGATTTCTACTTGCTCACGGACTGCAGGCTCAAGCTCCCCCAAACCTTCAACCCCCAAGGTCAGTAAGGCATCGTAACTTACTTCTGGTCGACGTAACAATTCAAACAAGCTATATTCATGCTCTAATGGTTTGCCGAACATTTCTACCATTTTTTCTACAGGCAAATTAGCAGGTTGTACAAATGT
>JAYTHN010000030.1:0-2023 GCA_043732505.1 Methylotenera sp. | reverse complement strand
GTATGGTTGAATTAGATTTAGAGCACACACAAGGCAATTTTTCTTTGCGTGCCCAATGTATTGTTAATGAACAGGTAATAGGCTTGTTTGGACCATCGGGTGCGGGCAAGAGTACTTTGTTGGCTATGATTGCAGGTTTGACTAAACCTGACACAGGGTACTTGATTGTTGATGGAGAGTGGTTATTTGATAGTAAGCGCGGTATTAATGTCCCCTTATACAAACGCCATATCGGCATGGTGTTTCAAGATAGTCGATTATTCCCACATCTCAATGTGCATGAGAATCTGAGCTATGGTTTTAATCTAATTGCTCAAAAAGATAGAGTATTAGGATTTCATAAAATCGTAGAGATGCTAGAAATTGGGCATTTAATGGTTCAGAAGCCGCATCAACTTTCTGGCGGTGAAAAGCAGCGCGTTGCGCTTGGCCGCGCTTTACTAATGTCGCCGCGCTTGCTTTTGCTCGATGAACCATTAGCTTCATTAGACGTCCGCTTAAAGCATCAAATATTGCCTTTTTTAAGGCGTGTAAAAGATGAAATTAATATTCCTATGATTTATGTGAGCCATGCGATTGATGAGATTTTAACGCTTACATCGCACATTGCAATGATTGACGATGGGAAAATATTAGCAATAGGCCCGTTTGAAGAAGTGCTTCACGATGCACGTGTACTAGCAATCGCATATTCATTAGGTTTAGAAAATGTAATCAATGCACAAGTCACTGCCCATTATTTACAAGATGGCTATACCTCAGTTACAGTTGGCACACAAACACTCAGTATTCCTAATATCAATGCACCAGTTGGCAGTAATGTTGCAGTCTCTATCACTGCTTCAAATGTTGCTTTAGCAAAACAAAAAATTGTCGGCGTCACGATACAAAATCAATTACTTGGTAAAGTCATCAACATTAAATCTCTTGAAAATAGTGTATTAGTCTCGCTAGATATAGGGTGTTTATTAATTGCTGAAGTAACCGCTAAAGCCATTGTTGAGATGAAAATTGAGTTAGGCGCTAAATTTTACTGTCTAATTAAAACGCAAAGTATTCGATTAATTAAGTTTTAAATGACAACGTTTGAATTAGTAAGCGCATATTTCATATGCTTACCAACTTTTTTCAAGCGTTATTATGCTAATTGCAGCTTGGCTAATCTTGCATATAATCCACCTTGTTTTTTTAACTCTTCTGGGCTGCCTATTTCTAAGATAGCACCATTTTCCATTACAACAATTCTATTGGCTTTTTGCACTGTGCTTAAACGGTGAGCAATCATTAACGTGGTACGGCCTTGCATGGCAGCGTTTAAACCTTGCTGCACCAGGATTTCAGATTCAGCGTCTAAAGCACTGGTTGCTTCATCCAGTAAAAGTATGGGCGCATCTTTTAATATGGCTCTGGCGATAGCAATGCGTTGGCGCTGCCCACCAGATAATCGTGTACCGCGTTCCCCTAAAAACGTCTGGTAACCATCTGGTAATTTGTGAATGAACTCATCTACTTGTGCGGCTTTTGCAGCCGCAATCACTTCATCATCACTGGCTTCGGGTTTGCCATAACGAATGTTTTCTAATGCATTGGCAGAAAATATCACTGCATCTTGCGGGACAATCGCAATGTGACCACGCAGATTATGCAGGCTCAACGTATCAATACCTTGACCATTAATCGTGATGCGACCTGAAGTGAGCTCGTAAAATCTAAGTAAACATTGAAACATCGTTGTTTTGCCTGCGCCAGATGGGCCAACAAGCGCAATAGTTTCACCCGCAGCAATAGTGAGAGAAACATTATCTAATGCTGTGATTTGTGGCCTTGAAGGGTAATGAAAAACTGCATTTTTGAACTCAATGGTAGCTTGGGTTGGATTGCTAAGTACTTGCCCATTAATCGGTTCTTTAATAGCGGCATCGGCGTGTAAAAGTTCTAATAAACGTTCGGTGGCGCCTGCTGCACGCATTACTTCACCCCATACTTCGGCCATCGTACCGACTGCTCCAGCGACCATGACGGC
>JAYTHN010000029.1:0-7011 GCA_043732505.1 Methylotenera sp. | reverse complement strand
GCTTTAACACATTTACCAAGGCTATCGTAAGGTTTTGCGTTAATACCAGCTTGTTCAGCCATAGCGTTAGTTATAAAAAAAGCAGTTGCTATCAAGGTAGCACCTATCGTTAAACGAAATATAATAATCTCCAGTTTTGTTAATGTAGAAAATAAAACACACTAATTTGTGATGACTTCTACAAAATATCAAGCAAATATTGCGCCTAAAAATTTACTTAAAATTCTTATGTAACTGATTAATCACATAATTATTACATTTTGGTTATATACAACCAGCTAATGGCTGTATATAACCAATTATTCTAAAATTGTGGATTAAACTGCGACTTTTGCTTGTATAGCAGGATATGGATAGTAATTTTCTAGCGTGAAATCTTCAAATTTAAAGCTAAAAATATCATTTACTGCAGGATTTATGCGCATATTTGGAAGCGCTTTTGGTGCACGTGACAGTTGCTCTTTCACTTGCTCCATGTGGTTGGTATAAATATGCGCATCACCTAAAGTATGCACAAAATCACCAAGTTTTAAATTACAGACTTGCGCGACCATCATGGTGAGCAATGCGTATGAAGCGATATTAAAAGGCACGCCTAAAAAAATATCAGCACTACGTTGATAGAGTTGGCAGCTTAATTTTGATCTTTGATCCACATCGTCTGGCGATGCAGGTGCTACATAAAACTGAAAAAACGCGTGGCAAGGCGGCAATTTCATTTGGTCAACATCGGCTACGTTCCAAGCAGATACGATTAAGCGACGTGAGTCAGGATTCTTTTTAATCACATTCACCACTTGCGTGATTTGATCTATGTGCGAACCATCTGCCTTTGGCCAGCAACGCCATTGATAGCCATATACAGGACCTAAGTTACCTTGCTCATCAGCCCACTCATCCCAAATACGCACGTTGTGTTCTTTAAGGTACGCAATATTAGTACCGCCTTGCAAAAACCAAAGCAACTCATGAATAATGGATTTTAAATGTACTTTTTTGGTAGTGAGTAGCGGGAAACCTTCTGCCAGATTAAACCGCATTTGGTAACCAAACACCGAGAGTGTGCCCGTACCAGTACGGTCTTCTTTTTTATGCCCATTGGTTAAAACGTGGCACATTAAATCGGTATATTGCTTCATATTACGCTTTCTCAGTAATCGCTATGTATTGTCGACAATAAACTGTTTGATGGCAGCAACATCGACATTCATTTCAGTATGCTTTTGTAGCAAGTCTTCAATGCCATAAAGCGCCGCTGGGCGCTCTGGCGCTTTACCCAGTGCTTCAATAATCGCATCTTCAAACTTAATAGGCAACGCAGTTTCTAGCACAACCATAGGCACATTAGCTTCACGATACTCTAACGCCACTTTTAAACCATCCGCTGTATGTGTGTCTATCACTACGCCATAATTGGCATCGGCTTCACGAATCGTTTGCATTCTATTGGCATGATTACTACTACCTGATACAAAACCATAATCGGTTAATTTTGGTAGCAATTGCTTAATATCAAAAGCGCCGCCACTATCTACAATACCCCAAAGCTCACGAACTTTTGCACTGTCGCGTCCAACTAAATCAAACACAAAACGTTCAAAGTTAGAAGCTTTACTAATATCCATTGAAGGACTGCTGGTATGGTAAGTATTCACTGAACCGCGCGGGCGATAAGCACCCGTTTTAAAGAACTCATCTAATACGTCATTCTCATTGGTAGCAACCACTAACTTATCAATGGGTAAACCCATCATGCGGGCAATATGTCCTGCACACACATTACCGAAATTACCTGATGGCACGGCAAAACTAACCTTTTCTGAATTACTGTCGGTCACGGCAAAATAGCCTTTAAAGTAGTACACCACTTGCGCAATGATACGACCCCAATTGATTGAATTCACTGCACCGATTTTGTATTTTTCTTTAAACGCAGCGTCGTTTGAAACAGCTTTTACCATATCTTGGCAGTCATCAAATACGCCATTCACTGCGATGTTAAAAATATTCTCATCCTGTAAACTAAACATTTGCGCAGTTTGAAAACGGCTCATTTTTTTGTTCGGTGACAACATAAATACACGAATGCCTTTTTTACCTCGCATCGCATATTCAGCAGCAGAACCAGTGTCACCCGAGGTTGCACCCAAAATATTAGTAGTTTTACCTGTTTTCTCGAGTACATATTCAAACAGATTACCCAACAACTGCATCGCCATGTCTTTAAACGCTAAGGTAGGGCCATTAGAAAGGCTTAATAAGTACAAGTTATCTTCTAACTCTACCGTTGGCGTAATATCAGCAGCGTTTTGGCCTGGGCGAATATAGGCATACACATCAGGCTTATAGGTTTTATCGATGATTATTTTTAAGTCTTCATGCGGAATGTCATCCACTAAACGGCTTAAAATGGCAAAAGCCAAATGCGCATAATCCATATCGCGCATTGCAGTTAAATCAGCATCGTCAAACTGCGGATAGCTTTCCGGCAAATACAAACCACCATCTGGCGCCAAACCACCAAGCAGAATCTCGCTAAAACTTAATGCAGGCGATTGCCCGCGGGTAGAAATATATTTCATACTATTTACTTAATTCTTCCATACGAATTTTCACTAACTTACCCACAATCGCAGGTAAAGCCTCGATTTCAGCAATACCTGCATCCATATTTTTTTCAATAGTAATATGCGTCAAAATCACAATATCCGCCTCTGTCTCATTGTCAGCAGGCTCTTTTTGCAACAGTGCATCAATCGAGATATTGCGGTCTGCCAATATTTTGGTCACACCAGCAAGCACACCAGGCTTATCTGAAGCACGCAAACGCAAGTAATAAGCACTGTTTATTTCGCTAATTGGCAAAATTGGCAAATCGTTTAGTTGGCCGTCTTGAAAACCTAAAAACGGAACACGCTGCGCTATGTTTGCATCGCTCAAACGCGCAACATCCATCAAATCTGCCACTACCGCACTCGCAGTAGGCTCAGCACCAGCACCAGCCCCGTAATAAAGTGTAGGGCCGACTGCATCGCCTTTCACAACCACCGCGTTCATGGCACCATTTACGTTAGCAACCAAACGTTTTTCTGGAATCAAAGTTGGGTGTACACGCAATTCAACGCCGTTATCAGTACGTTTAGTAATCCCAAGCAACTTCACACGGTAGCCAAGCTCTTCTGAATATTTGATGTCAGTTTGTTGTAACTTGGTAATGCCTTCAGTGTAAGCTTGATCAAACTTCATTGGCATGCCAAAAGCAATCGCTGACATAATAGTCAGCTTATGTGCGGCATCAATACCCTCAACATCAAATGTAGGGTCAGCCTCTGCATAGCCTAAGCGCTGCGCCTCACCTAATACATCAGCGAAAGCTAAACCTTTTTCACGCATTTCGCTAAGAATAAAATTAGTAGTGCCATTAATGATGCCTGCTACCCATTCAACACGATTTGCACCTAAACCCTCACGCAACGCTTTGATGATAGGAATACCGCCGGCGACAGCCGCTTCGTAGGCAACGATTACACCCTTAGCTTGAGCCACAGCAAAGATTTCATTACCGTGCAATGCGATTAAAGCTTTGTTAGCTGTCACTACATGTTTGCCATTAGCAATCGCTTTAAGCACTAGCTCTTTACTCAGTGTGAAGCCGCCAATCAATTCTACAACGACATCAACGAGAGGATTATTCACTACCTTAAACGCATCATCTGTAACTTGCACATTGCCGCCAGTGATTGTTTTTGCATGATCAATATTTCTATCTGCTACTTGCACTACGCTAATAGCCACGCCCGTACGACGAGTAATTTCTGCAGCGTTACGTGTTAATACTGTGTATGTACCGCCGCCGACCGTGCCGATGCCAAGTAAACCTACTTTTAATGATTTCATTACAAACTTTTCCTAAAACAAAACAACGGAATATGCATTCCTTCGCGAAAATAAAACTTATGTGCGGCTATACGCTGTACGCCAGAGTCTAAAGTCAATACATTGCATCCGAGAGCCCTAGCCTTCAACTCCAAATGTTGCGGCAACAATTTACCTATAACTTTAGAACTTTCTTTTTCATCAGTGACCGAATCGCCAATGTATAAGCGTAATCCCTAATAGGTAATCTCAATCAAACGCCAAATTGCAACATCTACCACCTGACCATCGTTCACCGCAACTAACATTCTTGCACCATTAGCGAAGACCTCACTCATACGCGCCATATAGCCTTACGGCAACATGCTGCGCAACTACCGATGCACAATCTCAGCACTTATCAACCAATTTAGTTCAATGATATTTCCGCTACTATCAGTCACTTCGATGAGTCTCATTTGCTATGTTTTTTTCTATAATTTTTTAAATAGCGCGCAATTCGATTAATCGCTTCAGTTAAGTCATCCACATTGGGTAAAAACACTACCCGAAAATGATCTGGTGACTTCCAATTAAAACCAGTACCTTGCACTAACAATACTTTTTCTTCTAATAACAAATCTAAAATAAACTGCTGATCGTCCTCAATTGGATAAATTGTAGGGTCTAGTTTAGGAAATAAATACATCGCAGCAGCAGGTTTAGTGCAACTTACGCCTGGAATTGCGGTAAGCATGGCATAAGCCAAATCACGTTGCTTACACAATCTACCCTCTGGAGCCACTAAATCTTCTATGCTTTGATAACCACCAAGCGCGGTTTGTATGGCTAATTGCCCAGGCACGTTGGCACATAAACGCATAGAAGCGAGCATGTTCAAGCCTTCAATATAGCCAATTGCGTGTTTTTTCTCACCGCTTAATATCATCCAGCCAGCACGATAACCACAGGTACGATAGTTTTTTGATAGCCCATTAAAGGTAACGAACAGCACATCATCAGCAAGCGATGCGATTGAAGTATGAATATTGCCATCGTATAAAACTTTGTCATAAATCTCATCGGCAAAAATTATCAAGCCATGATGACGGGCAATTTCAATGATGCCTTCTAAAGTTTCCTGAGGATACAATGCGCCAGTTGGATTATTCGGGTTAATCACTACAATACCGCGCGTATTCGCAGTGATTTTAGCTTCAATATCTTTTAAGTCTGGCAACCAGCTTGTTGCTTCATCACATACATAATGACGCGCTGTTCCGCCAGCTAAAGTCACTGCTGCCGTCCATAATGGATAGTCTGGCATTGGCACTAAAACTTGGTCGCCGTTGTTCAGCAACCCTAGCATTGCCATCACAATCAACTCAGAAACACCATTGCCGATAATGATGTCATCCACCGTGACACCTTTAATGTGCTTAGCTTGTGTGTTGTGCATAATGGCTTTGCGTGGTTCAAACAAGCCTTTACTGTCAGTATAGCCGCCAGCCTTACTCATATTGCGAATTACATCTAGCTGAATCTCTTCAGGTACTTCAAAACCAAATGAGGCTGGATTACCAATATTCAGCTTGATAATGCGCTGCCCTTCTTCTTCCATCTGACGGGCGCGCTGTAACACTGGGCCACGAATATCGTAGCAAACGTTACTGAGCTTATTTGATTTTTCTAGAAGTTTCATCATGTAGTTTTCATCAGGTGTGATTGCAGATTTTCGCGCTGCATTAATCTATATTTGCAAAGTCTACTAGTTTACCTTGCGAGACCATTGCAGGCAATGCAAGTACAATTTTTGTACTAAGAAAATTGATGAATGAACAATATAGAAATAGTTACTTTCATTGTAATGATTATATCGAAATGAATAAATCGCTAAGTCGTTCAATTTGAGCAACTGTTTTGCACCATTGCACCGCCGAATGTGTAATCGAATAATCTATCGCTAGCAATAGTTACAGCGCGTGCAAGGTTTATCATGTGGGGGTATGTTGAAATTCCACAACAGCCTCACCTGCAGCCTGATTTAAACGCGTGAAATTACTTATTTGTTCATAAAAAACTTAGCAGACTATTTAGTTTTTCTTTAATATCAAAAGCCGCTATGAGTGCATGAAAAGCTAACTTTTTTATTTTTATTTTTATTTTATATAAATATTTCATACGAATATAAATTCGTTAAAATAATAACATGAAACTTCATCTCACAAATTCAGACGGCAATTATCTCATTACAGGCTATGTCCAAGGCTGGGTAGAAATTAATCGCCAGCGCTACTATCACAACTTAGTTCTGTTACCGAATCGAATCATAGAAAATTGGGATGCATCAAGCTTTGATAAAATTAATGAAGAACACTTTGAAGATATCGCTAAATTAGATCCAGAAGTAGTGCTGCTTGGTACTGGTAAAACACATCAATTTTTACATCCGAAAGTAAGTGCATTGCTCAGCCAAAAAGGGATTTCGTTAGAATGCATGACTACAGCTGCAGCTTGTAGAACTTACAACATATTGATGAGTGAAGGTAGAAACGTGGCCGTAGCGCTTATTTTATAAAGATATATTTATAAAATATTAATGAGCTTTAAAATTAAACGCATTAGATTCATTGACTTTTAAATGATAATTGTTATCATTTGCTCTTAGGGTAAAGCACTGAATATATTGATGAAAAATTTTAAGCCATGGTCGCTAATTGAATGATTCATCTGCATTTAGACTTAATCACAACGCCTGTTTTATTGGCATCTCAATCATTTTAGAATTCTTAAAGTTAGTAAAATGAATCTATTCAATAAATTAGTGCTGGTGTTATTAATACTCACGCCACTCACAGGCAATGCAAGTATCCATGTAGGTGTAGAAGACATACAAGAAAGTATGTTCCCAAATCAAAAGCTAACGCTAACTCCCATTACTTTATCGGACTCCACTCGCGATAAAATGAAAGATGCTTCAGGTGTGCGGGAGCCATTCAAATCTGAACATATTTGGCATAGTGATAAAGACGAATGGCTAGTTGTTGATAAAGTGGTAGGTAAGCATGAGATGATTAAATATGCTGTTGGCATTAATAGCGATGGTTCAGTCAAACAAGTGCGAGTGATGGACTATGTTGAATCGTACGGTTATGA
>JAYTHN010000028.1:0-2031 GCA_043732505.1 Methylotenera sp. | reverse complement strand
ATGGCGCAAACTTGCATGCGGCGCTAGGTAATTTATATGCAGCGCAAAATCAATGGCTTGCTGCCCAAGAAGCCTACTTTAACGCTAGTCGATTTGCACCAAATAATGCAGATTACGCATTTAATCTAGCTATTAGTCTAGATCAATTGGGTAAATCTAATCTTGCATTAAAGCAATATCAGCGCGCTTTGGGATTACTAAATAACTCGGGCGCCTCTAGTCCAGATAGAATGCAGTTAGAAGCAAGAATTCGTGCTCTGCAATAATGAGCATGAAGAGCATTAATATTAATATAATGATAGAGTTTAATAATTGGTAGGCATTAAATAATGGCAGAGCAACGACGTAAACTCCGCCTCGGCGAACTCATGGTACTGGAAGGGCTGATCAGTCAAGATCAGTTGCGTATTGCATTAATAGAGCAAGAGCAAAATGACTTGCCATTAGGCCGCCAATTAGTACGCTTAGGTTTTGTGACTGAGGCTATGGTGCGGGACATCGTAGCGCATACGATTGGTCAAGAAAGTATTGATTTATTTAGTGTGGTGGCAGATTTAGACGCGCTAAAAATGGTGCCGCAAGATTTTTCTCGCCGCTATCATTTGTTGCCAGTGGCTTATGACGATGTGACTAAAACCATGGTAGTTGCCATGGCCGATATGTTCAATGTAGTGGCATTGGATCAGCTTCGTGCCATGCTCGGTGGGCAAATTCAGCTCAAGCCAGTATTGGCGGCCGAGGCTCAACTTGAAGAGTATATTGATCAGTTTTATGGCTATGAGCTCTCTGTTGATGGCATTTTGCGTGAAATTGAAACAGGTGAAATTGACTATCAAAGCTTGAGTGCTGGTGGTGATGAGTACACGCAACCTGTGGTGCGCTTAGTAGGCGCGCTACTGATGGATGCAGTAAAACGCGGTGCATCAGATATTCACTTTGAGCCTGAATTTGCATTTTTGCGTATTCGCTACAGAATTGATGGCGTATTGCAGCAAATCCGAAGTTTGCATAAAAGCTATTGGGGTGGAGTGGCCGTGCGGCTTAAGGTTGTGAGCGGTTTAGATATTGCCGAAACACGCGCACCACAAGATGGTCGCTTAAACATGAATCTATGCGGTCGCCCGATTGATTTTAGGGTCTCTACTCATCCAACAATCCATGGCGAAAATATTGTATTGCGTGTTTTAGACCGCGAAAAATCAATTATTCCTATGGAGCGCATGGGCCTTCGCCCTAATACTTTAGACGAATTACGTTTGATGATGACGCGTCCAGAAGGCATTGTTATCGTTACAGGGCCTACCGGTAGCGGTAAAACCACTACGCTTTACTCATTGTTATCACACCGAAACACTGAGGCTGTGAACATTATGACGCTGGAAGATCCAGTCGAGTATCCGGTTAATATGATGCGGCAAACCTCAGTGGCTGAGGTCAATAAAGTAGATTTTGCCAATGGTATTCGCTCTATTATGCGTCAAGATCCTGACATTATTTTAGTTGGTGAGATTCGCGATGCGGATACTGCAACCATGGCATTTCGAGCGGCAATGACAGGGCACCAAGTGTTCAGTACCCTGCACACCAACTCAGCTTTAGGCGCTTTTCCACGTTTAACTGATATTGGTATTTTGCCTGACATTATGGCGGGTAATATTATTGGTGTGGTTGCACAACGTTTGGTCCGCGTGTTGTGCCCACATTGCAAAGAATCACATAAACCTGATGAACTTGAACGTAAGATTCTCAGACTAAAGCCGAGCGATAAGCCGCAAATTTACAAAGCTAAAGGTTGTAAACATTGTAATCAAAATGGTTACCGTGGACGAATGGCGATTATTGAATTATTGCGCATTGATAGCGATATGGATTCATTGATTTCACGTAAGGCGCATTTAGATGAATTGCAAAAATTAGCATTGGATAAAGGTTTTATTACCCTAGCTGAAGATGGCGTACGGCGTATTTTAGAGGGCTACACTAGCGTGGCTGAAGTGATGCGCGTGATTGATTTAACTAGCCGCATGAATG
>JAYTHN010000027.1:0-2035 GCA_043732505.1 Methylotenera sp. | reverse complement strand
CAGGTAGCCCATTGTTGTAGCGGCTATCTACCAACAACGCCAACTGTCTATCCAACATATCAGCCATGTTTGCCACTTGGTTTTTCAGGCTATCCATAACAAAGGCAATATGACCGCCATAAAAATGGCCACCATGCAGCACTCTTTCATGTTCCGCATCAATGATAGGGTTATCGTTAACGCTATTCAATTCATGTTCAATGTCTGTTTTCATCCACTGCAGCGCGTCTGCAAGCACACCAATGATATGCGGCGCACAACGGATGGAATATCGATCTTGAATACGGGCACTGTTCAAATAATCATCGAATACCAAATCTTCACGTATCCAATTGGCAACCCGCTCTTGGCCGGCATGTGGCTTTAGTGAAAATAAAAATGCATCAAAGTGGTTAGCGTTTCCATCAAGCGCGTAGGATGCCATGGATGTAATTCTTGCTGCCAGCTGCATCAGATATTGCGCACGTTTATGCGCTGCACATGCTAATGCTGTCATCACAGAGGTGCCATTCATCAGCGCGAGAGCTTCTTTAGGCTGCAATGTTAGGGGCATTAGCTCTGATAAATTTAATGCCGTTTGCGCACTTACACGCTGCTGTTGAAACATCACTTCGCGCTCTCCACATAGCGTTGCTGCCAAGTACGATAATGGCGTTAAATCGCCACTTGCTCCAACTGAGCCTTCTGATGGAATCATTGGGCTTATATCGTTGTTTAAAAATGCAACTAATTGCTGCAACAGTAATGGTCTAACGCCAGAATATCCTTTAGCCAGAGAGGTAATTCTCACTGCAATAATGGCCCTTACTTGATTACTTGTGAAATATTGACCCAAACCACATCCATGATACCTGTATAAATGTGTAGAAAGTGCTAACGCTAAATGATCGGGAATAAGCACATCACAAGAATCGCCTAAGCCAGTATTTATGCCATAGACAGGCTTGCCATCTGCCAAAATTTGCATCACAAAATCAGCGCCGCGTTGGATGAAGGCTAGATACTCTGAATCTTCTGAAAGTTTGACGGTAACTAAATTTTCCGCAACATTGATAACGTCATCAATAGTAATTGAATCATTATCAAACGATAACTCTTTTTTTTTGGTAAGTAAAACTGCATTTGTCATATCAGACACATTCAATTAATGGGACTGCAAAAACAGTCTAAAAGTTAAATTAATAAAGTAACTATCGGCTAGATTTAGTGCGCCGATTTTTTACTAATGGCCATATTTCTTCAGAAACTGTTGGCAAAGATTCAAAACCAGGGCAAGCAAAAAGAAAGCCTTGAAATAATGTCACACCCTCATCAACCAGTGTTAAACATTCTTCAATAGTTTCAATTCCCTCAGCAATCACCCTAATATCAAGCTTTTTACAGATTGAAATAATCCCTAACACTAGAGCGCGCCGCACTCTATCGTTGTTAACGTTGCGAGTTAATGACATATCTAGCTTGATAATATCTGGCTGCCAAGCAGCAAGTAAATTAAGCCCTGCATAACCCGCACCAAAATCATCAATAGCCGTTGTAAACCGATGCTTTTTATACTCTTTGAAAATGTTGCACAAGTGTTCAATATCAATCACTTTTTCGCCTTCTGTCACTTCAAAAATAATGCGATCAGTGGGAAAATCCATCTCTGCTGCAGCTTCCAATGTTGCCCGTATACAGGTTTCTGGGTTATAAACAGCATTTGGCAAAAAGTTAATACTCAACATACCTTGTAAGCCTAGTTTTTTCGCTAGGTCAATTGCTTTTACACGAATCGCCTGATCAAACCGATAACGATTGCTATCATTTAGCTGCGAAAGCACAAAATCAGCACCTTCATTATTAATACCTCTCACAAGTGCTTCATAACCAAAAATTGACTTATTGGATACATCGACAATAGGTTGAAAAGCCATTGTAAAATCAATGCCAAGTTTAGTGTTATCTCTACACTCTTTACATCCAACTGGCGAAAAGTTTACAACTTCTTTCATTATTTACAACTCCTTAGAATTTTAAATAAATCTATCCTAATCAT
>JAYTHN010000026.1:0-2037 GCA_043732505.1 Methylotenera sp. | reverse complement strand
AATCAAGCATTACAGAATTAAAGAAGATTGACACACAAGTAGGCACAGGCCGTGAAGCTGAGGCTGGTTTTAATGTAACGGTACATTACACTGGTTGGTTGTTTGATGCAGCTGCAGAAGATCATAAAGGCAAAAAATTCGATAGTAGTGTAGATCGTAAACAGCCTTTTAATTTCTTTTTAGGTGGCGGACAAGTGATTCAGGGTTGGGATGAAGGCGTGCAAGGTATGAAAATTGGCGGCAAACGTACACTGATTATTCCTTCAGAAATGGGTTACGGCGCACGCGGTGCTGGTGGTGTGATTCCACCAAATGCAAACTTAATTTTTGATGTTGAATTACTTGATGTTAAGTAAATGATATTAAATATGTAGTAATTTGAAGCGGCTTTAGCCGTTTCTGTTAATAGCAACATTGAGTCGAAAGATGGAAAATGAAAGTAAGTATTAAGTGGATTGATGGCGTTAGTTTTGTCGGTGAGTCAGAAACAGGCCATGCCGTTGTGCTGGATGGTGCGCCTGAAAACGGCGGTCGTAATATTGGTATGCGTCCTATGGAAATGTTGTTGATTGGTATGGGCGCTTGTACTTCATTTGATGTAGTTACTATATTGAAAAAAGCAAGACAACCGATTATCAATTGCGTAGCGCAAATAGAGGCTGAGCGTGCGGAAGAAATTCCCAAAGTATTCACAAAAATTCATGTACATTTTGTTGTGACTGGGTCTGGTTTAAACCTACTGCAAGTAGAGCGTGCAGTCAAGTTATCGGCAGAAAAATATTGCTCAGCTTCTATCATGCTAGGTAAAGTGTGTCATATTAGCCATGACTTTGAAATAGTTGCACCTACAGGTTGCGTGTAATGAAAGTAACACCAAACACTCGACCTGCTGGCATGATAGGCATACGCCATGTGGCTTTGTTTGTAAAAGAGTTAGAAGTTGCGGTAAATTTTTATACCCATATCATGGGTATGCAAATTGAATGGCAACCTGATGCTGATAACGTCTATTTAACAAATCATGGTGATGTATTTGCGTTGCATCGTGTGGACTATGTGCCGCAAGCACAGCAACGACTAGATCATATTGGTTTTGTACTTAATGCACTTGAAGACGTTGACCATTGGTACGATTATTTTGTAAAAAATGGTGTTAAAATTACAGAAAAACCAAAAACTCACCGTGATGGCGCGCGCGGATTTTATTGCTTAGATGCTGTGGGACATTTGCTCGAGCTCATTTACCATCCCCCAATATCTCAACTATTAAAAGCTTGAACTAATAATCACTCAATGCATATTTGAGGAAAATTTAAGCTTCTGTTTCTGTTACTTTCACACTCAGCGGTTTCTCATCTTCTAATATATTCAGCAGTCGATCTACATTTGGGTGTTTGCCAGGGCAGTTTTCGGCATCATCTGTGTGTTCTGCGTACAAGCTTAAGCCTTCAACCGCAGCATCTAAAGAAATCTCGCCATACATGCGAAATAAATGATAATAAACCTTTACTGAGCCTTGTGAGCCTGGTTTGTTTTCAAGGACGCCAGCTGGGCTGCCGTCCTTGTTGTACAACTCAATTTTTTGTACGTGCGAAGCATCATCAAGAGTTTGTAATACATCGCTAAATTTTTGCATAATTCTATATTTCCAATTCAATATTCTGAAATCTAAACTTTAGGCCGCTATCTCAAAGAATAGGCCATTATCTTTAAACATTCATTATAAGTAATATGAAGTCGTCGTCATTAATTTTGAGACTTGCTTCATTAAAAATTTTGCAGGGCCAGGCAAGTCTGCCGCACCCTGTTGCTTAGCTTCTCTTGCATGTTTGGCTTCGTCTAGCTGCATTTGTTCAATTATCACACGTGTTTTTGTATCTGTTAGTGGTAATTTATTTAGATGACCCGCTAAGTGAGCTTCTACTTGCCTTTCAGTTTCTGCTACAAATCCTAAATTCCATTTATCACCCAATGCGCCAGCAATCACTCCCATGGTGAAAGACCCGGCATAAAAAACTGGATTAAGCACGCTAGTAC
>JAYTHN010000025.1:0-7047 GCA_043732505.1 Methylotenera sp. | reverse complement strand
AAAGCTTCACAATAAAAATTAGCCGCTTTCCAAGCAACATCTGCATCAATTTCATTCGCCATCAAAACACTTGCTCTATCTAATAGACTTCTAACTAGAGGTGGTTCATTATCAAAAATTTCACAACTCATTTGACTATACGCCACGCTAACACTAATTCCGAATGCCACATTTAGAGTGGCTACAAAAAAATGGCAATCAGTGTTTTCATCATTGTTAGCTTGCGAGTGAATTAGCCTTTTGTAAATGTCATCTTACCTGTCTTGCATTCAACTAATATAGTATCTTTTGCAACAAAATTCCCAGCCAAAATCTCGCGTGCCAGTGGGTTCTCAATCTCACTTTGAATAGCACGTTTTAGCGGCCTTGCGCCATAGATAGCGTCAAATCCCGCACTAGCAATTTCGGCAATGGCAGCTTCAGAGATGTTAAGTGTCATATCCATCGCCGCTAATCGTTTAGCCAGTAGCTGAATTTGAATATGCGCAATCGATCTCACCTGCGCTTCGCCTAAGCTATGGAAAACGACTACTTCATCAATGCGGTTGACGAACTCTGGCCTGAAATGTGTTTTCACTTCACCCATCACCGCCAATTTCACCACTTGGTAATCTTGGTCTGCCATGCTTTGTATCATCTGGCTACCAAGATTAGACGTCATGATAATGACCGTATTTTTAAAATCTACTGTGCGACCTTGCCCATCCGTTAATCGCCCATCATCAAGCACTTGCAACAGCACATTAAATACATCAGGGTGTGCCTTTTCCACTTCATCCAGCAAAATTACTGAATACGGCTTGCGACGCACCGCTTCAGTCAATGTGCCTCCTTCTTCATAACCCACATAACCAGGCGGAGCACCTATCATACGCGAGACACTGTGTTTCTCCATAAATTCACTCATGTCGATACGAATCAAATGATCTTCAGAATCAAACAAAAAGCCTGCTAATGCTTTGCAAAGCTCAGTTTTACCAACACCAGTCGGCCCTAAAAATAAGAAGCTACCATAAGGACGATTAGGGTCACTTAACCCTGAACGTGAACGACGAATCGCATCTGAAACCAATCTTACCGCTTCATCTTGGCCGACAATCCGTTCATGAAGCTTAGTTTCCATGGTGAGTAATTTTTCCCGTTCACCAGTCAGCATTTTACTGACCGGAATACCTGTGGCACGGCTCACGACTTCCGCAATTTCATCCGCCCCAACTTCAGTACGTAACATTCTGTTTTTAGTCTGTTTTGCATTCGCTTCCGAGTGTGAAGCCTCTTTTAATTGCGCCTCTAAAGCCGGTAATTTGCCATATTGCATCTCAGAGACTTTTTGCCATTCACCTTTACGCGTGGCCTCTTCCATCTCAAATTTAATCTTCTCGATTGCCTCTTTTATATGGCTGGTGCCTTGTACCTGTGCTTTTTCCGAAGTCCAAATCTCTTCTAAATCTGCATACTCTTTCTCCAAATTTTCAATTTCTTCTTCAATCAGTCCAAAACGTTTTTTGCTGCCTTCATCTTTTTCACGACGCACTGCCTCACGCTCGATTTTGAGTTGAATCACTCTACGCTCAAGCTTATCTAAGACTTCAGGCTTAGAATCAATCTCCATTTTAATGCGTGAAGCCGCTTCATCAATTAAATCAATCGCCTTATCAGGTAAAAAGCGGTCGGTGATATAACGGTGGCTTAACTCAGCCGCCGCAACAATCGCTGGGTCGGTGATTTCTACGCCATGATGCAACTCGTACTTTTCTTGCAGGCCACGCAGAATAGCAATGGTTGCTTCAACAGTGGGTTCGTCTACTAATACTTTTTGAAAACGTCTTTCAAGTGCCGCATCTTTTTCAATGTATTTGCGATACTCATCTAATGTCGTCGCACCCACACAATGCAACTCACCGCGCGCCAATGCAGGCTTAAGCATATTGCCTGCATCCATCGCGCCTTCAGCTTTGCCAGCACCGACCATGGTATGGATTTCATCGATAAATACGATGGTCTGGCCTTCGTCTTGTGAAAGTTCTTTTAATACAGATTTCAAACGCTCTTCAAACTCACCGCGGTATTTTGCGCCCGCCAATAAAGCCGCCATATCCAGCGATAATACCTTTTTGCTTTTAAGAGATTCTGGTACTTCGCCATTCACGATTCTTTGCGCCAAACCTTCCACAATCGCGGTTTTACCCACGCCAGGCTCACCTATCAATACAGGGTTGTTCTTAGTACGGCGCATCAATACTTGAATTACACGGCGAATTTCATCATCACGCCCAATCACGGGGTCTAACTTGCCCAAACTTGCGCGTTCAGTTAAATCTACTGTGTACTTTTTAAGTGACTCGCGGTTGCTTTCACCTTCTTGATCGTTCACATGCTCGCTACCACGCACTGCCATTATGGCGGCCTCTAACGCAACTTTAGTCAAACCATGTTGTTTGAGCAATTTAACTGTTTCGCCCTTGTCTTCTGCTAACGCCAGCAGATACATTTCGCTAGCAATGTAGGCATCACCACGCTTTTGGGCAAGCTTATCGGTGACATTAAGCAAATTATTCAAATCACGCGAAATAGAAATTTCGCCATCTTGCGCAGTTGATTTTGCTAAATTGGCAATCGCAGCATTTAAGCTACTTTTAAGCGGTGCTAGGTTAACCCCGGCACGCGAAAGCAAAGATGCTGCACCGCCATTATCTTCTTGCAATAAAGCCAGCAACAAATGTTGTGGCTCTATTGCCGTACTGTCTGCACCTACAGCAATACTTTGCGCATCGCTCAATGCTTGTTGAAATTTGGTAGTCAGTTTATCGAAACGCATATTCGTCCCCTTATCAAAGTCTGATTCAATGCCAATTAATAGAATCGGCTAATGGATATTTATATGGAGCAAATTTTGCAGTTTTCAACATCAAGGGTGAATCGCAGTAACCTCCCAAGTCCGCCCTTCATCTTGAGAGACAGCCTGCATATTTGTGGTAAAGTCACTTTCGCGTTGTTGCCAAGTCACCGTAATATTTTGATTATCAAGCCTAAATCTTGGATTGATTGGTGAGTATTTGGAAAGTTTTTTAGGTGGGCTAGAAACCCAAGACTCACCATCCATACGAGCATAAAATAAGCCGCTGAGTTTTTCTGGCTCTTTATTTTGCACCATGTATTCACTCCATAATATATGCCATCCCCATTGCCCACCTTGCTGTAAAGCAATTGGGGTAGTGCATTTTGAGATTGCTTCATCATTACTAAAAGTAATCTGCTTTACATCAAATGGAGTCAATTTAACGTTTGCCATTACTAGCTCCAACTTACCATTCGGCTGCTTTTGTGACCATAACCGATAGATTTCACCTTTGTCATTGGTGCTTTTTATTGTGCTAGATTGTCCAAATAAATCAGATAAACAAGATTGCACTGGTAAATTAGATTGCTTAAATACATCAGCTACAGATATTACATTGCCCATCAATGTTAAAAAAAATACTAAAATAAGTTTCATGATGGTTTAATTGTAACGCCTAAAAATTAGCAACCTTAGGTAGTCGCGGTAAAGTCCAATATTCAAATGCTAATATCATCATCAACAACAACTCTAAAATTGGCAATAATATAGCAAAGGTGAACACTAGAGTTAAGATGCCAAATGGCGTACGAACATCATTTTTAGGCTCCATGATTGGTGCGCCCAGTGTATTAGTAGGCACCTCCATTCCGCGCCTTCTACGCCACCACATTACTATTCCGCTTACTAAAACAGTTATTAAACTTGAGGCTGTTAATAACCCTAATAGTTGATTCAACCAGCCAAATAACTGCATTTCATGTATCGAAATACCAAAACCTATTATGCGATCAAGCAAGCCCCGGTCAGCAAAGTTTTTTTAGCCAAGATATTGCCTGTGTTGGCATCTAACTCTAAGTTCAAGCGCAATGGCCTATTTTTTGCACCAGACTTTGCCTTCAATTGGGCGATCTTTTTGATGGCGCTGCGACTAAAACAAGGTAAGCCAAATGTAACGCTTCCACATTCTCAACCATGTGATTTAAAAATTTATTTTCCGCGATATTATCTAGCGCATTAAAATTAGCCGCTGGTACTTGATGAACATGTTTGTGTTGCATCGCTTGATGTTGTGCATGCTCATCTTCAGTCATCGCTATTGGTGCAATCTTAGCTATAGCAGGATCGATTAATTGGCTTGCTTCAAGTTCAGAAGCCCTACCTATACTCCAATGTTGCGGTGTTTTTACTTGCATTGTGCTGTTCACATTACTCAACTCTTTTAAAATTCCGCCCCAAGATTTTGCCTATGGCAAGCCAGAAATGAGTAGAAATAGGGTTAAGAACGATACCTAAAACCCAATCACCGCATGCAAATCTCGCCTAAATAACCTAAACTTTACTTGTTAACCATTTCTGATAACAAAACTAGAGTCTAAACGCGGATATAAAATGCCTGCCAAGCTATTTAAATTGCGTGGCCACCATAAAATAAGCCCGTTATATTCATAATGATGGCCCATGAGGTTGCAAGCTCTACAATATTAGAGCAACGATCTCCCAACAATAATTGGCCATTTTGATGATGAATAAGAGTCATCAATTTATCATTTTCACTTTCTATTTTTAATAGCTTGTATGTTAAATGGATTTACAAATACGCGATATAAATCCCCGTTCTTCACTAACATTACTTGAGCAGTAACTTGTGCTGTCTAGGGAGTTTGGTAAGCATTAAAATCTGAATCGGCTACTTCTGCAAGTGCCACTAACACTTGCAGCCTGGTCGATTTAACATTTTCTGTCGCACTTAAATTACTAATGCCTATTTTACCAGCCACTACATTAATGACAGGTAAATTATTGTAATCGCTATTTTGAAAAGCCTCATATTGAGGTTTAAATAGATAAATTGCTCCTATAATGGACAACAAAATAATAAAGGGTATGCAGAATAACCCTGCATAAAAATGCCAGCGCCATACGGTGTTGTAACTCAATAAGGTCGGTTTATTCAGATAATTTTTCACAATTAAGGCTTTCCTGTTAATCGACTAATAATCAAACTTTAGCTGTAAATAGCCCTTGCGCTGTGGGGAGGGATGAAACGCATAGGCCTTATAGTTATTTAAATTATCTATACCAATACTCCCGGTAAATTTTACGGCAAATTATAGTTAGCTTTCACATCCATAATAAAAAACTTACTCACACCACCAAAAGTATCAGGATTGATGTCGCTATTGTCTAAAGTATTGTATTGTTGACCGCTATAGCGCGCGCCTAAGCTGTAAGTCAAATGGTTACATTGATGATAAGTTGATATGGCTTTAAGCAGACTTTTTGGAATACGTAATGGCTTGTTGCCTTCTAAGGCCGGATTAGCTTGGTTACGTAAAATTTCAGTTTCTGTAAGGGTTAAGCTGCCAATAAATCTAGGCCATTTATCAATAGATCTTACCATTCTGTCGATAATTCAATCCCTCTTGAACGCACATGATCTAAATTTTGAATAAAGGTACATTGAGTACCAATACAACTTGGGCCTGTAGGAATAGTTTGTGAAACTAAGGCATCAAACTTATTTTCAGTGAACAAACTCGCCCGCACTAAACCATTGGCAAAACGTCTTTCAGCGGTAAATTCACCAGAAATGACTTCTTCAGTTTTTAAGTCAGGGTTATTTTGTAATAATGAAGTGCCGCTAGTGACTTGCTGATAAAGCTCGCTCACGGTTGGAAAGCGGTAAGCTTGACCAACGGAAGCTCTGAAACCCCAAGCGGGTAATGGCTCAAAGCTAATTGATATTTTTGGTGAAAATTTATAATCTGATAGATCGCTATATGCACTAGTTTGAAAACCAGCGCTAGTAGTCGTTTGGTTGCGTCCATCAGTTGCCTCCCAATGCTATTGGCGTGCGCCTAACGTAAGCGCCCACTAAGGGTCAAGTTGCCATTTATCTTGTAAATAAATCGCTTGGGTCGCTGTTTCACCGCGAGACGTGCCAAACAAAGTGCCCTTGTTACCAACAGACCAATCAGCAGTATTGTTAAGGTCACTACGCAACTTGTAAGCGTCAATATGGTAGCCAAAATCAATCGTATGCTGGTCACCATGATTATCTACTAGCCGTAATGTTTCACGTGCGTCAAATACTGTCCATCCAGTACCAGCTTGATCAACCACCCTACCAACTTTATTCAAGTAAGGGTTACCAGCCGCCACAGTAACGCTGGATGACACATTAGAAGTACTATTTTTATCTTTTTGATAATCATAGTCAGAAAACGTAAATTGCTAATTAAATAGGTCTTTAGTATTAGACTTCAAATCCAGCGCTTACATAATATGTGTCGCTTCTGCCTCATTCGGATTATTAAAGCCGCTTAAATCATAATTTTTACCGTTGAACGTTACACGGCCATTAAAAATCATTGCCAGCTGCATCTTTAATGTAGCTATCAACATCGCTATGGCTATCTAAATTCCATATGCCTAAGGTGTAAGCTATTTTAACGGTAGGTACAATGTCATAAGCCGCATTAAATTTCAAGTTAAGTTGTTCGCTATGATAAATTCCCGCAGCACCAAAAACTACTCGATTTTTTCCTGAAGAATCTTTATCTAAATAAGCACCAGTGACAGCTTTTCTGCACCCAGCAGTAGTGTTGGTAGCAATGCTGTTTGCAAACTGCATAGGCTCACTAGTAGTATCTAAGTTATCTGCAGTGAATAAAAAGCTTAAATCATTAAATTTATTACCCACTGAAAAAGTCTCATGATGCCCATTAAATGTTTTATCAGTACCGTATAACTCAAAATTTTGTATAAAGGCGGGTGCTTGCATGCGCTTCAAATTTAGTCGGCATGCGCGTATTTAAATTAATGACACCACCCATAGAGTTACCTGCGTATAAGGCAGAAAAAGGTCCATATAAAATATTCACACTTCCAATTTCCGCAAAGCTTACCAAACCCCAACGTGGGGCAAAGCCAAATGAATTACCGAGCAAATTTGATAGCAAAACACCATCGGCATATAGCAATGT
>JAYTHN010000024.1:0-2043 GCA_043732505.1 Methylotenera sp. | reverse complement strand
TTAATGTTTCTACGAACTGTAAAAATTCAATATTATGGTGTTTTTCAAGCACTTTTGCACGTTCACGCAAGCTTGCCATACGCAAATCCACAGGTTCTAGTTTAAAGCCGAATACTGCAATATTGCCAGGCTTACCTGTCGGCAGAATCAACACATTACCACTAAAACTTTGCTCTATACGTTGTAAATATATATCAAAGTTTTTATCACTGCCCCATAAGTTAATGACTAAAATTCCACTATTAGTCAGCGTATTTGCACATTGATCAAAAAAATCTTGGCTACAAAAGTCTGGTGGAATACCGTTACTATTAAACGCATCAATCAATAATACGTCGCTTATATTCCTATGTTCAGCCAAATATTTCAGCCCATCACCCTCAATGATTTCTAATCGCTCATCATTTTCAGGGACATAAAACTGACTGCGCGCAATTTGAATGATTTTAGGATTAAGCTCAATCACTTTGCTTGTAATATCAGCACAGTAAGCATGAATGTACTTAGTGATTGAGCCACCGCCAAGGCCAATCGCTAAAACATGTTTTATATTTAAGAAAAACAATAAAAAACACATCATACCGCGTGTGTAAGTGAGCTCAAGTGAAAATGGTTCTCTAATGCGCATAGCACTTTGAATAGTGACAGAGCCTAGATGCAATGAGCGTATGCCATTAGACTCACTTACATCGACAGCATCAGTGATTGCAGCATTGGATAATCCTCGCATTAGATGTTTAGCGACACGAAACATTAATCAACTTTACTTTCTTGTGCCATATCTTCAGTCTTAGCTGTATGAATACTTTCCTCAATGACTTCAGCGTTATTTTCTTTGGAATTATCGATTTCAGACTTTGTTTCAATCAAAGTTTCAATATCGCCACTTTCACTCTCAATTAAGTCCATGTCTGGTAGCGCTGAAGTTGAAGCAATAGGCTCATCAATCACATTTAAAAACTTAGTCCGTAGCTCCATCATTAAAGTATCTACTTCTTGCACTTGTAAGTGCACCCGCGTGCCTGGCTTAAGGTCGGGCAAACCATATACTTTAGTCATGTATGGCACACAATCCAACCATACTAGATTTTCACGCCAAACGGTGGCTAGCGACTCATTAATATCTTCTTGAATCATGTATTGCAAGCACCAATAGCGCTCCATACGGGTTTGAAACTCGTTGTAGTTTTTGTGCGTTTGCTCAAAATTACGCATATGCACAGTTAAGGCTTCACTATTTTTTGGATATTCTGGCGCTAGGTTTTGTACTACGCTAATGAGCTGGCGCTGGTTAATTAAATCAACCGCACGTCGTAACGGCGAAGTACTCCATGCATATTGCGCAACTCCCAAACCCTGATGAGGTTCAGCTTTAGTCGTCATAAAGACTTTACCGCCAGTTTGTGCACGATAAAGTCCTGGTACGTCATGTGCGGCCAATAAAGCACCCCATTGGTTATTTGCTTCTATCATCAATTCAGCTACTAACTTATCCATAGGCGAGCCCCGGTGCCGACCCAGAATACTAACGATACCGTCTTTGACATAAAAATTATGGTCTATTTGTGCAGGTTTCGTTGGGTCATACTTACCTCGCGCTTTTTCAAGTGACTCGGCTAGGTAAAACAAAAACAAAAGTTTTTCCCAATATGGATGACCACTATCGGCCTCTAATGTGGATTCATTAAAAAATGGCTCTAGCGTGTCATGACGCAGATTATCTGCGATCTTGATTAACTCTAATTTAGTATCGCGCTGCCTAACGCTGAAATCACCGTTCGCATTTACGGCTACATGCAAATATAGCGATAATACAGGCTTGATTTCACCGGCATCTAAGCTAAATGGCCTGATAACTGATTCAGGCAGCATCGTGATTTTATTACCAGGCATGTAAACGGTAGAAAGCCGCTGCATCACCTCTTTATCCAAGGCACTATCTACAGCAATACCAAGCGCAGGTGCGGCAATGTGAATACCGACCTGTGTAATGTCATCGGATAAACGTTTGATTGAAAAGGCATCATCAATCTCAGTAGTGGT
>JAYTHN010000023.1:0-2061 GCA_043732505.1 Methylotenera sp. | reverse complement strand
CCTTGGTTAAAATCCTAAAAATTAAAATCATAGCTCCGCCGCAAGTTTAGATAGCATTTCGCTGTGTGCTTTGCCGTCAATTTCTTTACGCAAGATTTTTTCAGCTCCTGCGATTGCAAGTGCTGATACTTGTGAACGTAGGCCTTCTTTTGCACGGTTCACTTCTTGGTCGATTTCAGCTTTAGCACCAGCAATGATACGGTCGCCTTCAACTTTGGCTGTTGTTTTAGCTTCTTCAACGATTTGTGAGCCACGTTTTTCAGCTTGACCAATGATTTCGCTCGCTTTTTGTTTAGCTTCATTCAAAGTGACTTCTGATTTTTTAGCAGCAACTTCTAATGCGCTTTTACCCTCTTGCGCTGCAGCTAAGCCATCAGCAATTTCCTTTTGGCGTGTTTCAATCGCTGTTAATAGCGGTGGCCAAACGAATTTCACTGTGAACCAAATCAACACAGCAAACGCAATAGCTTGTGCGATAAGTGTAAAGTTAATGTTCATTTTTGATCCAGATTAATTATCAATAAAGCATAAGCCGTTAAGTAAGGCTTCAGTCACATTTGACTAAACCTTAAATTTTAACGACTAATTATTTAGCAATTACGCTTAATAATGGGTTAGCAAATGCAAACATCATTGCTAGACCAACACCAATAATAAAGGAAGCATCGATAAGACCTAGTAGCAAGAACACCTTACCTTGCAATTGTGGAATCATTTCTGGTTGACGAGCAGCACCTTCTAAAAAGCTAGCACACATGATACCGATACCGATACAAGCACCTGCAGCACCTAGACCAATAATTAAGCCAATACCAACGCCTGTGTAGGCTTGAACCATTGCTAAAAGTTGTAAATTATCCATTTTATTACCCTTTGAAAAATTAAAAAACGACTACAAAATTACCAGACTAAATTACTATAAAAACTAACTGCTAAAAACTATTATTTAATGTGATTCGTGCGCCATTGCTAAGTACACGACTGTCAACATCATGAAAATAAACGCTTGTAATGCCACTATTAATATGTGGAAGATTGACCAACCAGCCCCTAAAATCGCACCGAATATCGTGCCTGTTAAGCCTGTTGCTGCCCATAAGCCGATTAACAAGAAGATTACTTCCCCAGCGTACATATTGCCGAAGAGTCTTAAGGAGTGTGAAAGTGGCTTAGAAACGTATTCGATGATATTAAAAGCGAAGTTTGCAACGAATAGTAAAGGACTTGCGATTAAACCAATGAAACCAATAAAACTTTTAGGTTTAAAGAATTTAGCTGAACCGAATGGTGCACAGAATAACTCGTGAATCCAACCGCCTAGGCCTTTGACTTTGATTGAGAAATAAATCATTAGAATCCACACTGCAAGCGCTAGCGCGAATGTGGTATTGATATCTGAAGTAGGAACACTGCGCCAATGCTCTAAACCTAATGGTGCATATACGAAATGATGCATTACATCTACAGGTAAAAAGTCCATTGCGTTCATGGCTAGTACCCATAAAAATACTGTTAATGCGGTTGGCGCAATGAAACTGTGGCGGTCACCGTGGAAAATATTTTTAACTTGCTCGTCTACAAAACCAAATACTAATTCTACAAATGCTTGACCTTTAGAAGGTATACCTGAAGTTGCATTACGTGCTACCCACCAAATCAAACCCATTACCAATACACCAAGAATGGCCGACATAATCAAACTATCGTAATTCAACATCCAAAAACTACCATCGCCAACAGGCTTGGAGTTGAATGTTAAATGATGCGTAATATATTCAGAAGGAGTAAGTTTTTGTTCTGTAGCCATAATCTAGTATTTACTTTAACTTGAATTCGTTTTTAAAATGGTTTTACACTTTTAAGTTACTAACTTTTTGTTGCTTAAACCTTAAGCTTACTGAGCGCAGCGCCAGAAAATATTGCTGCTGCTGCCAAACCTGCAATGAGTGCAAATGGCACCAGTTGTTTATAAAATTTAAATATGATTACCATCAACACGATAATCACTAAAATCTTTACAGCCTCTGCTTTCAACAAATTAACTAAAATTGATGAAGCATC
>JAYTHN010000022.1:0-7117 GCA_043732505.1 Methylotenera sp. | reverse complement strand
TCGTTTTTGCAATGCAATAAACTTTGATGGGTACCTGCTCACATTGATGCACCTCAATTCCTTCGGTATAGCTTTTCCCAGAATATTGAATCAATTTATTACGGGCGTTTGACAGGCCAGCTACCCATAGGCAGTGATGGAATGAATCTTGGCGTTAATCTATCTCACGTGCAGTATGAGCTGGGAGATATATTCAAAAGCCTTAACGCGACAGGTAGAGTGAACTCAGCTGAGTTATTTGTAACGTATCCATTTGTGCGTGATCTTACATTCAACCTAACCGGCCAAGCAAGCATTAAATATAGCGACCTTAAAGATGAGATCAAAGCCACCAACACTACTGTCGATAAATTCATCAAAAAGACTAACTGGGCTTTAATGATGAATAACCGTGACAACTGGCTAGGTGGCGGTCTGAATGAAGCATCTGCTGGCATCACTTTAGGTGAACTTTCGATTGATAGCTCTTCTGCAAGAGCATTAGATGCTGTTCTTGCACGTGCTGAAGGGACATATGGCATATTCAACTTTGAATCCTCCCGCTTGCAGTTCGTGACGGAGCGCATCAGCCTATCCTTATCCGCTAAAGGCCAGCTTGCTACCAAAAATCTGGATTCATCAGAAAAATTCGCGTTGGGAGGGCCTTATGCCGTTAGGGCTTACCCAATTGGAGAAGGTACAGGTGATAAAGGCTGGTTAGTAAATGCCGAAGTTCGATATGCACTTCTTCCTAGTTTATACGGTAGTATTTACTATGATGTCGGTGAAGTACACATCAACCAAAAACCTTTTTTAGCAACTGCAAATTCTAGACGACTAGCTGGTCCTGGATTGGGTATTGTTGGAAACTACAAAGCATTTAATTGGAAAGCATTATTTGCTTGGCGCGATACAAATGAGTCAGTGGCAGAAAAAGACAAAACCCCACGCTTGTGGCTGCAAGGAAGTATTGGATTTTAGAGGCTTTTATGTCTTTATGTTGGAGTTCTCAGGGCGAAAAATGAGTGATGCCTAAATGTGGGCAGAAGTTGTTTAAGACGCAATTTCGATTGTAGAGCAACTTAAAAAGCTTTAAATTATAAAAATCTCGACCTAGGTAGACAAATTTATGATTTGATTTGTTTATTTTGGAGTCGATCACCATGGAAAGAAAACGAGAGTGAGCTATTTTATTAATCATTTGAGATTCCTAGCAAAATATTATGTAACAAAGCTATCGCACGAAATAGAAATTTTGTTAGAAAAGTGATTTCAATAGATCAAATCATAGATAAGCTTTAAAAGTAAGTAGGCGGAGTGGGGAGTGTTGCGCCACAATCACATAGACCGTCACTTTTTTCAGATTCCTGCATCTTTCTGCATGTGGTGCAACGTACCCAAAGTGCATTCACATGATCGGGTATCCATACACTGGTATATGCCGCATCACTTAAATCAGACCAAAATCGTTTTACAGCTTTAATATGCGAGTTACTTTGCATGATTGCATTTATATTTTCTGGCTTTTCCCAAGCGCTAATAGTCACGCCTCTACCGGCAATTCGTATTGCTGCGAATCCAATAAAACCCTCCATCTTCGTCATTTCTTTTGCTACATTGCTAGACATAGCTCGAATTTCTTGTGAGTCTGTTTCAGAATTCCATATTGAGGTAATGCTAAACGCCCCAGGGATTGCCTTATTACCTGATTCTAAGGCGATAGAATTTCCAAAGGTAAACGGTCCTAATTGATGTGGTTGAATGGATATTTGCAGGCCTAACTGAGATGGTGTAGCTTTAGAATCAAAATAACCCGTGATGGATTTTATTTTACCGTCTTGAAATTCAATAAAATCTGCCCCTGGCACGTTTATACTTTTGCTGGTTGGTGGTAAACCCATAAATGGCCCAGTGTTGGTTCCTGACATAACCCATTGTGCGGCAACTTTATCTATGCCGATTTCGTCTGCTGTTAGTATTGAAAATGACAGGTTAGGAAAAGCTTCCCATAAGTTTTTTGTATAAGCGTCGATACTTTGAGTATTAATAAGGCCCACTACAGGATCTTGATACGTACCTTCAGCAATAAATAATGACTTAATAGCTTGAGCGTCGCGTTTGTTCCAAGCTTCAAAGTATTGGTGTGCAGTACCTAAGTTAGTCATATAGACCTTGCCTCACCACGATTATTCATTTTATGCATTGACGAGATTCTCCGTTTAATCAATCATAGTGATTATATTCAAAGGCGAGTGATAAAGTTGCTCTGACAAGTCATCATAACCTTACCACTCCTGAACATATCCAATCTAACCAAAAAATATTGAGTTCATACCATTTGCATGCTCATCCATCCTTTAGATAAGGTTTAATTTTAAAAAGGTAATGTGAGACCTTAACTATTGGCTACAATAAATTTTATTTAAGAGCGTACTCACCGCTCCAATCTACAGCATAACTGGTTTTTGCAGTGAAATGACCATGATATTCACCGTGTCCTTTGATGCCGTCAAATTTACCTGACCCGGCTACATATTGCCAAGTACCTTTGAAGCTTGTTTGTGGTGTACCGTCAGACGCCATCACGGTGATGACTTCTCCTTTCCATAATGCCGTGACCGTATTACCATCTTTACTTAAAGTAAAATAACCACTGTGTGGTCCGTTGCCTTGAAATAGTTGCACGATTTCTCTATTCACAACATCAGCACCCTCCATGTAGTTTGTAGTGCCTGTATTTTTATTAATACCGTGCAACTCACCAAGAAGCAATATATTGCCATTAGCCTCAGTGATTGGTAATGCTTCTTGTTTTGTATAAGTAAGAAGCCCTGACCCTGATATTTTTCCACCTGCTGCATACCCTTGAACGCTCATGAATGCAAAGGCAGTCATTGCCAAAAAAGAAACTATTTTTTTTGATAAAGTTTTCATGATTACTACTCCTATTTAAAATTTCAAGATTGAAATGATTAAAACTAAATAAACCTAACCTTGCATGGCTGCCCATACAATAGCTGGTACTTTTGCCCAACTGGCTTTTTCTTCCATTCCGACAATCCTTCGCATGACAGTTTGTGCAGTACGATGGCTAGTCAAAAATGCTGGTTTGGGAAATACAGTCAAAGGAGCGCGAATGACGGCTTTTTCAATGCCTTCCAACATGGGTGTGTTGTGTACAAAGCCATTGCCGCTCTGAATATTGGTTGGGGTGCCACTGGGGTAAGCGCCCCACGGAGGCGATGCATAAACGAAAGAAACCCCTGGAAAAGTATTCACGGCAATAGTGCCATATTTAAGCTGAATGATGGCCTGTTCAAACGCAGCCTTAACTGCAGGATCTTTCAGAGTCGATGGATGGACAATGATTGTTGCATTTAAAGTACCCCATAAGCGATTATTGACAAAGTCGACTGCCTTTTCCATAAACTCGATCGGGTCTGTACTGCCCAATTTAACCTCGGATAAAATTGAACAGAAGGGTTCCTCATGAAACAGAATTTCATCTTCATTATGAGCGTCTAAATCCGTGACGAACGTCCAGGGAAGGGCACCCGTCGGATATTGACCAATATAGGTCACATTTTTACGACCTTCAATAAGTGAGCGCCATCGATCTTCAGCTCCTGGGTAATAGGATTGTCTAGTTTCAACCAATGCGCATGCCTGTTGTATGGCTTGCATGAAACTATCACTACCGGCCCAGCCTTGTGGCATAACCATCATTTTGGCGGAGTTACAGAAAAATGACGCATTCATCGTCATTGCTGCAGCAATAGCATCTGCCTGAAATTCAATTTCATTATCAGTATAAGGGCCCGGAATGATGATTACTGGTGAAATATTACCTAATTCAGAGGTTATGGGTTTTTTAAGTAGCGGTTCTCTGCGAAGCTTGCGATCGGTTTCCTCAGGTCCAGGTGCACCCCACACTATTTGCTCAAAAGTTTTATCAGAACCAGTAAGATGCGCTTCATCTATTCCTGAATGGTAGACCAAGTGCCTTCCTACATCAGCACCACCATAAATGACAGCGAAATAGTGTTGATCAATCGCCTCTTTGAAAGCTTCTTCGATAAAAGGGCCCAGATAAGCATTTACTGGATTCATTTTTAACAAACATACCTTGCCTTCGTTAAACATCTTAGTGAGAACATCCATGACACCAATGGCGGCAATGTTGCCTGCACCAAGTACTAATACGACCTTACCCTGATGGTCTGGGTTTTTATAAAAGTTCGCGCGGGTTATTTCTAATGATTTTTCAGTAACATGCGATTGCATGTGAACATCGACGGTGACATCTTTGAATAACAAGCCATCAATCGCATTATTAGGAAAAACATTTACTGATAGATTTCCATCTACGGTGGACGAAACTTTACCGATTGGTGTGTTACCAGTAGCTTGAATTGCATGCAGAGATTCACAAATTAGCCTTAATTGACGTATGATACCCCATGGACCTGTTGCCCATTCTTCGGCTTCTTCAGGAGAGCCTAGTTTAATTCCTTTGGCTTTGCAGCCTGCTTGTACACTACGCTCTGCGACATTGACATATCCTTTTTGTATCGATTCGGCCAATTGAATACGTTGATCGATGGTCATACGAGCAAATTTCGAAGCAGCCTTTTGAAGTTGCAACACCGCTTTATTCATATACTCTTCACTGGAATGTGAAGGCGTTGGCAGTGATACTTGAGCCGGGTAACCGGAATATTCTCTTAGTTTTTCCATTTTTTTACTGTTTACCAATTTCATATTGATTCCCTTTTCGGTACAAATAAAATTACAGCTTTACATTAGTTTGATTTATGATAATTATTAAGTTACTTACTGTTACATTTGTATCTATCAAAACTAAGAAAATACGCTTTCCGTAGATGATTACTAATCAGCCTGATAAATGGATTCCAAGCGATAAGACTGTCTTAAATGACTGTCTAGATAGAATCTTATTAAGTCCGATATTCATTAAATCTCCTCGTCAAAAAAACTTATTACGCTATCTCTTTATAAGTTCAACAGATAACAACTCTCACCGCTTAAAAGGCTATACCATAGGCGTCGAAGTATTTGGCCGTGATTCTAATTTCGACCAAGGATCAGATGCCATTGTACGTGTTGAAATTGGCAGGCTTAGAGCTAAGCTAATGGAGTATTACAATAATCATGGGGAGAAGGATTCAATCTTTATTGATCTCCCAAAAGGGGGATATGCACTTAATTTCTCATTGCGTGATATTTCAAATCAGCCTCATCAACAAGTAGAAGATGCCCATGCTCCTTGGCCAATCTTAATAGAAAATAAGCCTTCTATTGCTGTGCTGCCTTTCGTTAATTTGAGTGCTGACCAAAGTCATGACTATTTTGTTGATGGATTAGCTGATAGTTTGATTTTTGAAATATCTAGACTTTCAGGCTTATTTATTATTTCTAGACAGTCGTCTTTTGCTTATCGAAACACTACAAAATTAGCCAATGAGATTGCTAAAGAGCTAGGCGTTAAATATTTACTCGAAGGTAGTGTGCAACGTGATATAAATCGAGTGAGGGTCACAGTCCATTTGCTAGAAGCGAGCTCTGGCGGACATCTCTGGTCAGAGCGTTACGAGTCTGACCGCCTTGAAATTTTTCCCCTACAAGATAAGATAGTGCTTAGTATTGTTAAAGCATTGCAGATTAAATTGGCTAGTGCTGAAGCTGAGCTTTTTGGACATGAAGGTACTGATAGTATTTCTGCGCATGATGCCTTGCTACGCGGCATCGCATGCCATTGGAAATATTCGCCCAAATACATTGCGGAGGCTCGCAAGCATTTTTCGAAAGCTGTTGAACTTGACCCAGATTATGCAGCAGCCAATGCTTGGCTAGCTAGGACGATGTTGTTTCAATGGATCATGCGCTGGGATTTGGAAACTGGGTTACGTGAACGCGCTTATAAACACGCTAAACGTGCTGTTGAACTAGATGAGAAATTACCATATGCGCTGGCTATTTTGGGATGGGCTCACTTGTGGGATAAACAACGCGACTCTTCAATTGCTATTTGCCGTCAAGCAGTAAGCCAAGATCCAAACAATTCAGAGGCGCATGTTTTTCTATCGCAATGTTTAACTGCTGCAGGATACGGTGAAGAAGCCTTGCATTACATTGAGAAAGCCAAAAGACTCAATCCTAAATCTTCCCCGTTTTATGAATTTGCTTTAGGGCAAGCTTATTATGTTTTAGAAGATTATGAAAAAGCAATTAAGGCATTTCTACGGGGTACTGAGCTTAGTGATACTTTCCCTGCAAATCATATATATTTATGTACCACATATGCGCTATTAGGGAAACAAAAGGAAATGAATGCCAGTAGAAATGCTTATTTCTCTATTTTAGGAGGGGATAAATCAAAAATACCAATTTATTCATGGACGGATGACGTATTGGCTGCATTCTACGAGTATCTGATTGATGTTGCGGGCTTGAGATAAGCAGCTTAAAAAAATCCGGTGCAAAAAACTTTAGTTTAGAAAAATTTCAAAAAATCCATTATATAAACTTCATTTGATCGTCTCAATATACACAAATAAATTGGTCAATGATGTCAATTGGCGTTCAAAACTTTCCACTAATCGGCGTTCAATTTTTTCCACTTTTTGCTTGATTGAGCGCGGTTTTTGCGGTACTTAAATCGGTAAGAGTCATTACCTGTTTCTAAGATGTCGCAATGATGTGTAATGCGGTCTAATAGCGCTGTCGTCAGCTTCGCATCACCAAATACTTGCACCCACTCACCGAATGTTAGATTTGTGGTGATGATTAAAGAAGTCTTCTCGTAGAGCTGGCTGTTCAAATGAAACAGCAAGGCACCACCCGATGCTGGAAATGGTAAATATCCAAGCTCATCAAGTATCACAGCATCCACCAAGCACAGTTGTTTCGCTAGATTGCCGACCTTGCCTAGTGTCTTCTCGCGTTCCAATTGATTGACTAAATCCACCGCATTATAAAAACGCACCCGTTTACCTTGGTGAATTGCAGTGACACCAATTGCGGTGGCTAAGTGGGATTTACCTGTGCCCGTTCCGCCAACCAGAATCAAGTTATGCGCCGTTTCCATAAAAGCGGCACTGGCTAATTGTTCAACGAC
>JAYTHN010000021.1:0-2064 GCA_043732505.1 Methylotenera sp. | reverse complement strand
TGTGCATAAGCGCTTCGCAGCCTGCAGCAAGACTTTTAGCCTCTTTAGTATCTCCATAATCAAACAATGGAATTAGCGCTGCTAATGGATTAAGTAAGCCTAAAAACAGTGAGGATGCTAGCTTTACTCCTATAGGTTGCTTCTCTAGAGAAACATCAGGATTAGCAAAACTACCTGTTACCTGTAATGGTGCTCGCAATGTTAATGGACTAAAGTCTTTTGGGAGAACTATTGCCCGTAAGTGAAATTTTTCAGTCGCTAATGACAATGATCCATCAACCCAAACCGTAGAGTCTTTAGTATCTACTAACATCACATGTGGTCGAAAAATGCCTTCTTTTGCGATTAAATCAAATATACCGCATTGCACTGGTAAAGAATCATCCCCCACAAACAACACCCCCATTGCCTGCGCCAAATCTAATCCTGCCACCTCAATCACAAAGTGTGACACAGCACCATCTCGCAACTCGCCACGAATATTGCCATTTAATGTCGCTAGAATTTCAGCGGTAGAAATACCTTGTCCTTTTAATACCGCCTGTCCATTTAGTCTGCCAGATATATAGGGGGGCAAACCGTCATCACGTACTTGTTTCACCCAGCGTTCGAGTTTTACACCATCCCATCGTAAATTTGAATTCCACAAGGCTTTTGAGCCTTGACCATCTAAACTCAAATTACCCCATAATCTGCCTTCTGCGGTACGAGCATCCAAATCTTGCAGACTTAATATGCCACTTTTTAATTGCAAATGCCCGCGTAACGGACGTAATGGCTCTAAAAAGCTAGCATTTAAATCAACATACTTAATATCAACAGATATATCCGCATCCATTGCGCGTAATGATGCGAGATCAAAAGGACGAGTCGGCAACACTTTGGCTCTTTTCACAGCACTTGGCACTGCACCAAAAGCTGGCCCTAAATCAGTCAGTAATAATTTACTACCACCTAGCTTGCCTGAAAGTAATGGAATACTTTTATCTGCATCATAGGTACTTGTTGCATATCTAAAATCACCGTTTAGGTGGCTTGCACCTATATCAAGGTTGTCAACTTTTACACGCCAAACACCACCTTGCTTATTGATCAAACCGCCGGTATTGAATTCAGCAGTAGTCGGTAATGTAACGCCCAAAAAATCACCCACAGCCGCCATAGATGGTCCTTTTAAGTCAAAGTGGCCAGCAAAATCATTCATATTGAGCGCATTTGCTGCAGTTCCTTTAAAGGTTAAGGCTGCACGCCCTACTTTGGCGTTTAAATCAAGCGTAATAGGTATCGATTCGACTTTGTCCTTAATGTCTGAATGATTGTTATCTACCTGTTTAGTCGCCATATATTTTGAATCTAAAGCTTGCGATGTTTTATCCGAATGATCAGTACCATTTTGTGTCACTGGCGCGGTTTTTAAAGAAGTTGTTTTTGTCGATACAGCTTTTGTCGATACCGTGCCAGAAGAAACCAATTCAATTTTTAATGGCAGTTTGAGGTAATAACCTGACGCCTTCGCTTTTAAAAATGTATTCGCTGATGCATCAATGGCATTATTGTTATCACCGTTTACTAATGAAAAATCAGCGTCAATGTCTGCTTGCAACTGCACATCTTTATAACTTAATATTCCCTTATTCACTTGTAAACGACCAAAAGTTGGAATGGCTACAGAGTTTTTAGAAGTCGATTTTTTACCAAATTGCCAAGAAGCACGGCCATCTGCCAAACGTTCTAAATGTGCATCTAAACTATTGGCTTGTAACCGTTTTATTCTAAGTGGCTCATCACGGTAGGCTCGCCACATGTCAATATAACGCAACTCTAAAACAACATCATTTGCCAGCAATAGATGAGGCGCTTTACTCCAACTAGGTGCTGCAATTTCTAGCAATGGGGAATTTAATCGTAGTCCGCCTAAAAAGCGTATTCTAACTTTATTTTCAGCGTTCTCATTTGCTGAAAAACTGACGCGCCGTTCAAGTTTTGCTGTTAGCTCTCGCTCTAACGGTGCAACTAAAAATGGCCATCCTAGATACTCCCCTACCGCAACAACTGCTAAGATCA
>JAYTHN010000020.1:0-2068 GCA_043732505.1 Methylotenera sp. | reverse complement strand
AGTCTATTATCAAATTGTACATGATAATGAATCAAATCAAGGCTCTAAGTTGATGCCAACTTTTACTGGCGGCTCTTACTACACTGAAGCTACTAAATTCAAGAAACTTAAATTCGCTAATATGGAAAAAGAGCCACTCAAGCTGGATACTAATGATGGTTGGGTTGGATTGTTACAACATTATTTCGTGGGCGCTTGGATTCCTAAAGATGGTTTAGCACGTGAGTTTTATACTAAAAAATTAAATGAGCATATTTTCATTATTGGTACAAAAAGTACCTTGGGTAGTATCGCTCCAGGTGCGACTTTAAATTTACCCGCACGCTTGTTTGTTGGTCCACAAATTCAGAAAGATTTGAAAGAAACTGCACCAGGTTTAGAGTTCACGGTAGATTATGGCTGGTTAACAGTAGTGGCTTCACCATTATTTTGGTTATTATCAAAAATTCATGGCGTGGTTGGTAACTGGGGCGTGGCAATTATATTGCTTACGGTGCTGATCAAAGCTGCATTCTTTAAACTCTCTGCAACAAGCTATCGTAGTATGGCAAAAATGCGCGAATTGGCCCCACGTTTACAAGCTATGAAAGAAAAATTTGGCGATGATAAGCAAAAAATGCAGCAAGCCATGATGGAGATGTACAAAAAAGAGAAAATCAATCCAATGGGTGGTTGCTTACCTATCGTGGTGCAGATTCCAGTATTTATTTCATTATATTGGATGTTGTTAGGCACTATTGAGCTACGCCATGCACCATTTTTTGGGTGGATTCATGATCTTTCAGCAATAGATCCATATTATATTTTGCCGATACTTATGGGTGCAACCATGATTATTCAAACTTATTTGAATCCTCCCCCTACCGATCCTATTCAGGCTAAAGTGATGAAAGTCATGCCAGTCGTATTTAGCGTATTCTTCTTCTTTTTCCCAGCTGGCTTAGTACTTTATTGGTTAGTAAACAACGTTTTATCAATTACTCAGCAATGGTATATCAACAAAACCATACATGCTGAAACCTTGCTACATAAGACAGGTGGCAAACGCTAATACATCAGATACCATTGTTGCTATTGCCACTGCGTTAGGCGCTGGCGGTATTGGTATCGTTCGTGTCTCAGGCGCTGCAGCTCATTCTATAGCGACAGCTATATTAGGTGTCTGCCCCGCTCCGCGTCATGCGGCATATCTAGATTTTAAGCAAGCTGACGACGAGCTTATCGATCGCGGTATCGCGATTTATTACCCCAATCCACATTCTTACACTGGTGAAAATGTATTAGAGTTACAAGCACATGGCGGTACTGCCATCATGCAGATTTTATTGGCGCGTTGCATCTCGCTTGGTGCACGTCAGGCAGAGCCAGGTGAGTTTACTCGTCGTGCTTTCTTAAATGATAAAATTGATTTAGCGCAAGCTGAAGCAGTGGCTGATGTAATCAATGCAGCCACCACTGAAGCGGCTAAATGTGCAGTCCGCTCATTATCTGGTGAATTTTCAAAACGTATTAATACCCTACTTTCAAAGCTAATTGACTTACGCATGTTTGTAGAAGCCTGTTTAGATTTTCCAGAAGAAGAAATCGACTTCATCACTCAAGGTCGAGTAGCTGAAAAAATAGCGGCGATTATAGTTGAATTAAACTTCGTATTTGCAAAAGCTAAACAAGGTAGTTTACTGCGCGAAGGTATCAATGTCGTTTTAGTGGGTCAGCCTAATGTTGGGAAATCAAGCTTAATGAATCAATTGGCGGGTGAAGAAGTTGCCATTGTTACCCCAATTGCGGGAACAACACGCGATACTATTAAGAATTTCATACAAATAAATGGCGTACCCTTACATGTGATTGACACAGCGGGTTTGCGAGAAACCGATGATGAGGTAGAAAAATTCGGCATTGCTCGAACATGGCGAGCTGCAGAAACGGCCAATATCGCATTATTATTGGTGGATGCAGCTCATGGTATTACTCATGCTGAAAAATCGATTCTGGCTCGCTTACCGCAAGAAATACGTAAAATTTGGGTACATAATAAAATTGATGTTGCTAACGAACCCGCTATTAC
>JAYTHN010000019.1:0-2071 GCA_043732505.1 Methylotenera sp. | reverse complement strand
AGATAGAGGAAAAATAGTTGAAGTAGGTAGTCACGATGAGCTAATGACGAGCCAAGGCGCTTATTATCGACTATACCAAGCCCAAGCGCGCAACGTTGATACAGATATAGATGACTTAAAATCCTCAAGTGAGAACAGTATGAGTACGCATCAAGAAGTGCTTAAACATGGAAATGTCAGTGGATAATTTAATAATTAATACTAGCTCTGAGAACTCTAGTCCTGATTTTCAGCTCACCCGTAATCTGGCTGGTCGATTAGTGTTTATTACAAGCGATAACAAGATTAGCGAAGGCGTTTATCCCGTGCGCGCTTATCCAATTACGGCACCAAATGAAGGACTATCAATTATAGGTGATGACGGACATGAGCTGGCGTGGATAGCTAGCACCACAGACTTAACAGATGAGATACGTAGTTTATTAGAAAAAGAACTAGCAAAGCGTGAATTTATGCCAGAAATTCTTAGCATACTGCATGTTTCCAGTTTTGCTACACCGAGTACTTGGCTATTAGAAACTAACCGTGGCGAGACAGAATTGATACTCAAAGCCGAAGATCATATTAGGCGGTTAACCCACAATCGCTTGCTCATTGCAGACAGTCATGGCATACACTTCATTGTCCGCGATATTGAGCAATTAAATATTCATAGTCGAAAATTGCTTGATCGATTTTTATAGCTTTTTACTTTTAAGTAATGATAGCCATTTTATTAGTCGCTGGATTTTCTCGCAGGTTTGGTGATGCCAATAAACTCATGCAACCACTTACTGATGGCAGAGCCATGGCATTAGTGGCCTCGCTAAATCTTGTGGCGGCGATTCCAAATACGTTTGTCATGATTCGACCTGAAAATATCGCATTAGCAGCGTTTCTAAAAAATGCTGGTTTGCAAGTGCTCACTTGCGCTGAACCCCAGCAAAGTATGGCTTAAAGTCTATCTATAGCGATTAAGCTGGCTTCGGAGATTTCAGAACCTACTATCGGATTTGTGATTGCGTTAGGGGATATGCCTTACATTCGGCCTAAAACTATTACAGCGGTGGCTAATAAACTACATGCTGGTGCAACTATCGTTGTGCCAACTTACCAGCAACAACGGGGCACCCGATAGCATTTGTGGGTAAATACAAAGATGAATTACAAAACTTACAAGGTGATGAAGGCGCGCGTTCGTTAATAAAACGCTATCAAAGTGAAGTGCAGTTGCTGGAATGCGATGATGCGGGGATTTTGGCTGATATTGATACACCAGAAGATTTGTAACCTTAATTACTCTTAAATCACTATGCCGCGCACGTTCTTTCCGCTTCTAGTTCAGCACCACTTAACTTTTCTGCCACTAGCCTGTGCTGCGTACGTACTTGAATTAACTCCGCCAGAATAGAGACTGCGATTTCGGCTGGCGTACGGCTACCAATAGATAGGCCAACAGGCCCTCTTAACCTTGCGATTTCCACTTCAGCCATCTCAAACATACGCATACGTTCGCGACGTTTTACTTGGCTTTTTGCGAGCCTAGTGCACCTACGTAAAACGCATTAATTTTTAGTGCGTCAAGTAAGGCCATATCATCTAACTTTAAATCATGGGTGACAGCGACAATCGCCGTATGCATATCAGGCGCTATATCCAGCACCACATCATTGGGCATCCCGTACATCCAAGTTGCACCTTCCACATGCCACTCTGCGCGCATATGTTCGCGCGGGTCACAAATCAATATCTCAAAATCTAAGGTTTGTACAATGTGGTCGAGCACAGCCCCTAATTGGTTCGCGCCGATAATAAGTAAGCGCCATTTAGGGCCAAAATATTTATGAAACCAATTGCCCTCTATTGCTGGCATGCTGCCCGAGCGACCTTCTGTTAAGTTAACTTCGCCAGTGATGATATTTAAAGAGCGCTTAATCAGTTTTTGCTGTTAAATATTTTCAATAAGTGATTGCAACTGTAAGGCGTGATGCAAGGGCTCGACGAATATCTGCAAGCGCCCACCACAAGGAATACCAAATCGTTGTGCCTCATCTTGACTCACAGCATACTCAATCGTGGTAGGCATTTTTGG
>JAYTHN010000018.1:0-7158 GCA_043732505.1 Methylotenera sp. | reverse complement strand
TTTTTATATATCTCGTTCCATTTTGAGTCGCGTATTCTCAGCACGCAAACAAGCTAACCCCATTTGCTCTGGGGTAACAATGCGCTCACCTGCACTTGATAACTTGCCTAATTTGTTTGCACGTAGCCAATTATCTAGTGCTTGATGTGGCATTCCTAATGTGGATGCAACTTGCCTCGCTGGCTGCCCTGATTTGACTAACCAAACGCTTCTTGTTTAAATTCTGTGGTGTATTGCGCTTTTGACTGTTTCGCCTTCATTTAATACACCTTTAGCTAATTTTATCATTAGCTATTCACTCTAGTTTTTGAGTGCAAGGTCACTTTGTTTCTTGTTGATTAAATGGAGTTGAAATAAGCTTTGAAATTATTAGCGAATTTATAAGCAATAATTATTTCGCTATTTTAAAGTCGCTGTAGCAACTAATAAATATTACCGCCTAATATCTTAATATGACCTTTCGTCGATAACTTGTTTATTTTGAATTGATAATGTTGTAAATTAAATTTTAAGAAATAGATGAGTATTTAAATTTCATTTATTCAATAATTTAGGATAAAAATGTCGAAATTTTCGATAAAATTGAATAAAGGTTTTACTCTTATCGAATTGATGATTGTGGTGGCAATAATAGGTATATTAGTAGCAATTGCACTGCCAAGTTATCAGCGGTATGTAATTCGCAGCAATCGGTCAGCTGCAGAGTCTCAAATGGTATACATTGCAAATCTTCAGCAACAATTTCTCTTCGCAAATCGTGCATATGCCGATAATACTAGCTTGTCAGCAAGTGGTTATGTTTTGCCAACAGACGTAAGTAGTCACTATAGTTATAACATGACTGTAAACAACGCCGCATCTCCGCCTACTTATCTTGTGACATTTGACCCTATCGGATCGCAAGCCTCAGATGGCTCTATATCGCTGGATAATGTGGGGACTAAATTACCGATGGGGAAATGGTAATGAGCTTATTGAACAAGATCAAACCACATCAACATGGAGTAGCACTACTTGAGGTGCTGATTACTATGGCTGTACTAGCAGTTGGTTTACTTGGATTGGCTGGCTTGGAAGTCCGCCTGCATGTGGCATCAACAGAGTCTTATCAGCGCTCACAAGCATTAATTCTTTTAAACGACATGGAGAGTCGGATTGCTAGCAATCGCAATGCCGCTGCAAGTTATGTAACTATTACTCCGCTAGGAGCTGGTGCAACTTGTATTAGCAATCCCATCACCCAGGTACAACGAGATATGGGTGAATGGTGCAACCAACTTCAAGGTGCTGCTGAAATAATAGGTACTGACAAATTAGGTGCCATGATTGGTGGTAGAGGTTGTGTAGAAGCTCTTGGTGCTGGCGAATATATGGTGACTGTCGCATGGCAAGGCTTAGTGCCTACTTCACCACCACCCACGAGCGTGTCCTGTGGGGTGAGCCTTTATGACGGTATTTCTGCAAATACTAATTGCATTAATGATCTTTGTCGGCGTGCTATAACTACAGTAGTTAGAATTGCAACCCTCTCATGAGTTTATCATATCTTAATATGCAAACAAGCTTTGATAAAAGTAAGAAGATTTTGTCTAAGCAGCTAGGATTTAGTTTGATTGAATTGATGATCGCGATAACTATCGGATTTATTATTTTAGCTGCAATTACGGCTCTTTTTTTAAACATAAATAGCTCAGATAAAGAATTAACTAAAACAAATAATCAAATTGAAAATGGTCGCTTTACTGTACAAATATTACAAAGTGATATCGTGCATGCAGGATTTTGGGATACCTATGTTCCCCAATTTGATGACCTTACCTACGCAGGAGTGCCAACGGATACACCAACTGCAGTACCTAATCCTTGTACAGACACTATGTTTCCCACAGCCGCTGGAATGGCAGCAAATTTGATTGGTATCAATATCCAAGTTTATGGAGATACGCCGCCATCCGGTATTTTGTGCTTAACAAATTTAGCAACGAACAAAAAAAACAACACAGATGTGCTAGTCGTTCGTCATGCTGAATTATGTATACCTGGAAATGCTAATTGTGAAGTTGATACTTCAGGTAAAGTATATTTTCAATCATCCTTGAGTTATAGAGGTTATTGTACATTTCCATTAGTTGTAGATGTTGTACCTTATACATTTAGTACAAGCGGTTTTGGAGCTTTACATAAAAATGATTGCATTAGCCCTATAACTGAAAAACGTAAATTCATATCCAATATATATTACGTACGTGACTACGCAAAAACGGTGGGAGACGGTATTCCTACTTTAATGCTTTCGCAATTTGACCTAGTAGGTGGCATTCTTGCTCATCAGGCTGCAGTTCCACTCATAGAGGGGATCGAAAGCTTTAAAGTAGAGCTTGGCATTGATAACTTAAGTAGCACAGGTGCATCAATAGACTATACCACGCCAATAAACTGGCCAGACCCCACAAACTTGAAGACACCTAGTAATCGGGGTGATGGAGTTCCTGATGGATTATTTATTCATTGTACTGACACAACGCCTTGCACCCCAGCACAGCTTACTAATGTTGTGGTTGTGAAAATCTACGTGCTCAGTCGCGCTGATAAAGTGTCACCTGGGTATATAGATACAAAAACTTATAATCTAGGTAGTAGCTCAGTTGGTCCTTTTAACGATGCTTTCAAACGTCACATTTTTTCTACAAGTATTCGACTCAATAATATTTCGGGCAGAAGAGAAACCTCTCCATGAAAACACAAAGCTCTCAACATAATCAGCGCGGTGTTACGTTGTTTGTTGGAATAATTATATTATTAGTAATGACGATAATTGTTATCGGTGCATTTACTGTTAGTAATTCTAACCTTAAAGCTGTCGCTAACATGCAATATAAAAATGAATCAATCTCCGCCGCTAATAAAGCTATCGAGCAATTATTAAGCTCGTCTTTTACAGATGCTCCAGCCGCTGAAACGATAAATGTGGATATCAATAATGATGGTCAAACTGATTATATTGTAGCAATTGCAAAGCCTGTATGTGTGCGCGCAGCAATTGAATCTGCTGCAGGATTAAGTAGTGTTAGTCTCAGTCCGACAATGACTAGTATGGCGACTTGGGTAACGTTATGGAAGATAGAGGCTGTGGTAAGCGATCCGAATAGCGGAACCAATACAACTGTTCAGTCCGGCGTAAGAGTGATACTTACGCAAACGCAAAAAAATACTGTTTGTAGCTAACTTAACATGATCACAGGAAAAACCATGAAAAAATTTCTTGCTAAATACATAATGACTTTTGTCTTATTATCTTTTAGTCTTTGCACTATGGCTGAGGATATTGACTTGTTTTCTGGTGTACCCACGAGCACCACAGATATGCCAAATGTATTAATCATATTGGATAATACTGCTAATTGGTCAAGTGCATTCTCCAACGAAATGTCTTCACTGGCTTCAGTTGTAAGTGGTTTGCCTGCAAATCAATTTAGGCTGGGTATTATGATGTTTACTGAAAATGGCTCAGGTAACTCAGGCAATTCAGGCGCATATGTACGTGCGGCAATTAGGCCATTAAGTACTAACAATAAATCTGTTTATCAAAATTTAGTAAATAGTTTGAGTGTAAATGCTGATAAATCAAGTGGTGGTAAAGCAGGTAAAGCTATGGAAGAAGCCTATCTTTATTTTTCTGGAGGTACTCCCTACGCAGGAAATAATAAAGTTAAAACTGACTATACTAGTAACTCTTCCGGCACAACTCAATCAAATGCAGTTTATTCGCTGCCCAATCAAGCCTTATCTTCTTTTTCAGCAACTCCTTATATCAGTCCTGTAGTGGCAAGCTGCGCCAAGAACTTTATTATTTATATTAGTAATGGCGCAGTACAAGATAACACTTCTGACACAACTCAGGCTACAGCAGCTCTTAGTAGCGCAGGTGGTGATACCACGGCTATTGCAATTTCTCCGAGCGGGTCTCAGTCAAATGTCTCGGACGAGTGGGCACGATTTATGAAAAAGAGTGGATTAGCAGTAACTACTTATACAGTTGATATAAATAAAGTAACAACTGGGCAGGGTCCAGGGTGGACCGCACTTTTGAAAAGTATGGCGGGTGAAAGTAGTGGGAAGTATTTTGATGTAAGTAGCACTGGAACTCAAATTGCGGATGCATTAAGTAACATTTTTTCTGAGATACAATCAGTAAATAGTGTTTTCGCTGCGGTCAGTCTGCCAGTCAGTATTAATACTCAGGGCACTTATTTGAACCAACTATATATTGGTATGTTTCGACCAGACCAAAATTCATCGCCAAGATGGAATGGTAATTTAAAGCAATATAAGCTTGGTTATTTCAATAATGTTTTGCAATTGCTAGATGCAGATGATGCCCCAGCAGTTAATTCTACCAGTGGATTTATTGCACCATGTGCTAGAAGTTTTTGGACACCTACAACGCTAGACAGTTATTGGGCATTTAAACCGCAAGGGACATGCTTGACAGCTAATTCAGATATTTCAAACGGACCAGATGGAAGTATTGTAGAAAAAGGTGCGCAGGCCTATGTGTTGCGTGGTTCAGCCATACGTAATATTAAAACTTGTTCTCCATCATCATGTTTAAGTTTAACAAACTTTAATAATCTAACAGTCTCACAATCAATGTTGGGTGCAGCAAGCATTGCAGAGCGTGATGCTTTAATTAATTGGGAAAGTGGTTTGGATATTGATGATGAAAATCTTAATGCTAATACATCAGAGAAGCGACCTTCAGTGCATGGCGATGTTGTACATTCACGTCCAGTAGCAATCAATTATGGAACTGACGCTAACCCGCAGGTGGTGGTATTTTATGGTGGTAATGATGGAATTTTAAGAGGGATTAATGGAAATCGAATTTCAAGTATTGGGACAACTGTTGCTGGAGGTGAATTGTGGGCATTTGTTGCACCAGAATTTTATTCAAAAATTAAACGTATTCGTGATAATTTAATTCCTATTACTGTTCCTGGATTTACTACAGGAACACCCACACCCCAGCCAAAAGATTATGGGGTTGATGGTGCAATTACTGCCTATAAAGACAGTACCTCAACATCAGTTTTTGCTGTCATGCGCCGCGGTGGAAGAGCTTTATATGCCTTCGATGTCACCGATCCGTCAAGCCCTTTGCTTAAATGGAAAATTGGATGTCCAAATACAAGTAATGATATTGGTTGTAGTTCAGGGCTTACTGGTCTTGGTCAAACATGGTCATCAGCTAAAGTAATTAAAACTGGTGGTTATGGATTAGGATCTTCACCAATATTGATAATGGGTGGTGGTTATGACACTTGTCAGGATAGTGATCCAAATTCTGGATGCGGATCTGGTAGTAAGGGAAGCAGTATTTATGTCTTGGATGCAAGTAATGGATCACTTCTGAAAACCTTTAGTACAGACAGTAGTGTTGTTGCTGATCTAACAATCATCCCTGATACTACAACAGGGTTGATTAAATATGCTTATACAGCTGATTTAGGAGGAAATATTTACCGGATATCAGGTGCAACAGCAAATACTCCAATTGGTGTAACAGTTCCTGCACTCTGGACTATTACTAAAATTGCATCTTTAGGCGGCACTGGAACAGATAATAGGAAGTTTATGTTTGCTCCTGATGTGCTTGATGATAATGGAACTTACGATTTACTTATTGGATCCGGTGACCGTGAAAAGCCAATTGCTAGTTATACTGCTTCAGCCAGCGTACAAAATGAATTTTATTTGGTGAAAGATAATCCATCTAACTTAAATTGGCTTAGTTCTGAGTTTAGTAATTGCGGCTCCAATATCATATGTACAAGGTCACTATTTTCTATTACAGGAACTACTGCACCTACAACAACGCAATTAGCAAGTAAAAAAGGATGGTATTTAGCATTAGGGTCATCTGAACAGGTGGTGACTTCAGCAATTACCGTATTTGGTACAGTGACATTTAGTACACATATACCAACATTACCGGCAATTGGTACCTGCACTACTTTGGGTACAGCAAATGTGTACAACATTAACTACACGAATGCTGCCCCCAGTGTTGGCAGTGTGCGCGCATCAGTTATTGTAGGGGGTGGTTTACCACCTTCACCTGTAGCTGGTATGGTTACTCTAGATAATGGATCTACAGTTCCTTTTATTGTTGGTGCTAGCTCAAGCTCTTCATTACAAGGAAGCAATCCTATTCCGTCTGGCACCACAAAACGTGGAAAAGGCAGAGTTTACTGGAATGTCAAAAAATGATGAGAAGTCGCCGTACCTTAATCAATTCTTATAAAGGCTTCACACTGGTTGAAATGATGGTGACTATTTCTATCATAGGTATATTAGCGGCAATAGCGCTTCCCTCATTTCTTGACATTATATTAACAACTAAACTAAAGACATATACAAATAGTCTTTTCTCTGCTACTTATCTAGCTAGGAATGAAGCAATAAAAAGTAATACTCCAGTTACATTGTGTGTTTCATCTGACGGTATAAACTGTGGATCGGGTGGATGGGAGCAGGGGTGGATTGTACTAAGTGGTACAACCGTTGTATTAAGACAACAAGCATTGTCTTCAGGATATAAGATTATAGAGTCTAGTGGGCTTACTAACATAGTATTTCAACCAGCAGGGATAGGTGCAACCCAAGCTACTCTGATTACCTGCCGCTCAACACCTACGGTAGGGAGGCAAGAGCGCGTACTTTCAATAAGTATTACTGGTAAACCCTCTTTGAGCATAACAAATAATGGAGTTTGCGCATAAAATGTTTAAACCTAGGCCGCATTGATCAGCTCTAATAGTCATATTAAGATGTCGAAATTAGAACGTAGAGTTGAGAATTAATGTTTTTGTTATTAATATTGGTTATACTTTTTTCGCACTTCACAATCTTTACATTTACTAGCTAAATATTCGCGCAATATCTTTTGTGCTGCAGCTAAATTACTCCACATGTATGCACTGCCATAGTTCTGAGGTATCTTGTTCGTTATAATAGATAATATTTAAATTAAATTGTGTTTGATTGCAAGGCAACTTGCTTAAATAGCTTTATTGCTTCAAAGAAATTGCCTTTGTTATAAGCATTCACTCCATCATCGAAATTACAAGCATAAGCAATGCCAGTAATCAGCAATAA
>JAYTHN010000017.1:0-20065 GCA_043732505.1 Methylotenera sp. | reverse complement strand
TCGTGTATGGGCTAAATCAGCCGCAAAAATCTATTCCATGTAAATGGTTTTATGATGAAGCTGGCTCATTATTATTTGAGGCAATCACCAAAACAGCTGAATATTATCCTACTCGCGTTGAAACGCGTTTATTAAGACAAGTCGTTCAAGACCTTGCAACGATTATTCCTAATTTGAGTGTAGTGATTGAGCCTGGTAGTGGTGCGAGTGTGAAAACGCGTATTTTATTGAGCTCACAAACCAAGCTAAAAACTTATGTACCTATGGATATTTCTGCAGATTTTTTGCAAGAAATCGCTCAACAATTACAGCTTGATTATCCAAACATTAAAACAATTCCGATTGTGGGTGACTTTACCAATATCGATGAGCCTATTGAATTGAACAGCTATGATGCACGTTTGGTATTCTTTCCAGGTTCGACCATCGGTAATTTTTCACCTGAAGATGCCAGCGCCTTACTTAAAAGCTTTCATCATTTAGCAGGAAAAGCGGGCTGGTTGCTGATAGGAGTTGACAGTACGCAAAACGAGAAGCAACTTTTAGCCGCTTACAACGATAAAGTTGGTGTGACTGCTGAGTTTAATAAAAACTTACTGGTGAGAGCAAACAGAGAGTTGGAAGCTGATTTTGTGGTTGAGCAATTTATGCACGAGGCACGTTTTAATAAAGATGAAGGCAAAGTTGAAATGCATTTGGTCAGCCGTTGTGGGCAAGCCGTCTCCATCGCGAATCAAACATTTAGTTTTAAATCTGGCGAAAGCATATTTACAGAAAACTGTTACAAATATACAAGGCAGTGCTTTTTAAAAATTGCAAATGAATGTGATTGGCAGATGGAACAGGTTTGGCAGGATCAAAAGGAGTCTGAGTTTGAATTATTTTTACTTAAATCAGCATGATAGTAATCTTTAAAGCCTGAAGAGGCCTTTGCACGAAGAAAATTTCGCCATTAAAACCTAAATCTCCGTCATGCTCGCATACGACTTTGCAAATGCTTTAGCGCTTAGCAAATCGTAGTGAAAGGGTGCAAAATCGGGGGATCTATTTAGCAGTTTGATTAAAAATGGATTCCCGCTTTCGCGGGAATGACGAAACGCGATATTTTTCTTAAAAACAGCGCCGTATTTTGTTGCGTACAAAGGTCTCTAATTACTACTTATTCACTTCAACGCCTTTCCAAAAGGCCACAAAACCAGCAATGTTTTTAGCTGCATCTTTAGGTGTAGCATAGTACCAAGCGGCATTCGCATTCGTTTTACCGTCTACTATCACATCAAAGTAACTGGCGGTACCTTTCCATGGGCATACTGTGGTGTGCGTACTCTCTTTAAAAAATGCTGGCTTAAGCGCTGACCGTGGAAAATACACATTGCCTTCTACCAATTCAAATTGACTACTTTCTGCAATCACTTGCCCATTCCATTTTGCATTTGCCATGACTTACCCTTTAATTATCTAAACTAATAAATTAAACGCCTGTTCAATATCCAGCATTAAATCGTCCACATCTTCTAAGCCAATATAAAAACGTACTACCGACCCTTCATATGAGTAGTCTGGATTCATTTGGTTGCGTGTAAATGGTACTACTAAGCTTACTGCGCCGCCCCAGCTGAAACCAAGGTGAAATAAAGTGAGTGACTCAACGCATTGGTCAATTTTTGATTGGCTGATATCAGCCTTAAACACAATAGAAAACAAGCTTGCCGCGCCAGTAAAATCTCTTTTCCATACATCATGACCAGGTGAGCCAGCAATTGCAGGATGCAACACGCGTGAGACTGCAGGATGCTGTGTTAACCAGTTTGCAATCTGCCGTGCCGCTACATCTTGAGCATGATAGCGCAAGTCATAATGCGGCAAGCTGCGTAGAATCAACCGACAATCTTCAGGGCTAACGCCTAGACCTAAGCTCACTGTTGTTTCTAATATTTTATGGTAAATGGTTTCATTGGCCGTGGTCATACAACCCATCATCACGTCGCTACCGCCAGATTGATATTTGGTGAGCGCTTGGATGGAAATGTCAGCGCCTAGCTCAAAAACAGGCAAAGCGATGCCAGCTGCCCAAGTGGCGTCGATACCTACTAATACATTATTCTCATGCGCTAATTTCACCAATGCAGGTAAGTCTGAAACTTCCATCGTCACTGAGCCTGGTGTTTCCACCCACATTAATTTGGTATTAGGTATGAAGATGATAGTCGCTAAATTCATCGGGTCATATAAAGCAAACTCAACCCCAAACTGTTGCTGTAAGTATTTCGCGACTTCCAGCGCAGGCGCATATACATTGCTTGGTAATAACACCCTGTCGCCATACTTTAATAGCGCCAGCATCGTTGTACTGATGGCAGATAAGCCCGAAGGAAACAATATGGCATGCTCCACCCTGTCAATGGCCGCTAGCTGGCGTTCTAGACGCCTTGAAGTCGGCGTGCCGAGTAATCCATAAGTAAATTGTTTCTTATCTTTGTAATTACGCTGTCTTAATTTCTCAACAGTATCAAACACTACGGTTGAGGCACGCTCTACGCTATCGGCTAAACTTTTAAATTGAGTACTTTCAGCAAACTCTGGCTGAGCAAGCGTTGTCTTGATAGAAAGCGGTTTGCGTGTGGTTTTATCAGTCATAGTTTTAAATAAACGATTAAATTAAGCTTGCAAATGAGACCATTGAATCAATATAGCTTAAATGATTCTGTGCAAGTGTTCTATCATATTCGTTTTAAATGAATTGTCACAATGTGGGATAATGTAAAAGTTAGCGTTGAATATGATAAATGCTTGGCCTGCAGTTTAACTAGTTTAGTATTTTTAATATAAATCAATTAGATAGATAAATAAAATATGTTACTTATGATAGATAATTACGATTCATTCACTTACAACTTAGTGCAATATCTAGGTGAGTTGGGGCAGGATGTTCACGTATATCGCAATGATGAAATCACGCTGGATAAAATTCGCGAGCTTCAGCCAGAAAAAATTGTCATTTCACCAGGCCCATGTACACCAAATGAAGCTGGAATCAGTGTGCCGCTGATTAAAGAATTTGCGGGCAAGATTTCTTTGCTAGGCGTATGTTTGGGGCATCAAAGTATAGGTCAAGCGTTTGGTGGCAGTATCATTCATGCAAAGCAGTTAATGCATGGCAAAACATCGCTAATACATCATCATAATATTGGTGTATTTAAAGATTTACCGAATCCATATATCGCGACACGTTATCACTCCTTAGTGATAGAAAAAGAGACTTTGCCAGATTGCCTGGAAATTACCGCTTGGACGGAGGATGGCGAAATCATGGGGGTGCGTCATAAAACATTGCAGGTTGAAGGTGTGCAGTTTCACCCAGAATCGATACTGACTGAGCATGGCCACGACTTATTGAATAATTTTTTGAAAACTTAAGCGTGTGACTTATTCGCAAACTTTAAATCAAGTCATCAGTGGTCAACATTTAAGTTTTGATGCAATGCAGGCTTTGATGCGTCAAGTAATGGGTGGCGAATTAACGCCTGCACAGATTGCTGGCTTGCTAATCGCTTTGCGTGTTAAAGGTGAAACGGTCGATGAAATTGCTGCTGCGGCTAGTGTGATGCGCGAGCTTTCTACTAAAGTTACTATCGCTAACACTGCGCATTTAATAGACACCTGCGGCACTGGCGGCGATGGCATTCAAACCTTTAATGTATCCACTGTTAGTGCTTTTGTTGCCGCTGCGGCAGGTGCTCAAGTAGCTAAACATGGGGGTCGCTCTGTGTCGTCTACTTGCGGTAGTGCAGATGTATTAGAGGCGCTAGGCGTGAACGTGAGTCAAACCCCAGAACAAGTCGCAAATTGCGTGAATGATATTGGTGTGGGTTTCATGTTTGCACCAAATCACCATAGCGCTATGAAGCATGCTGCGCCAGTGCGCCGTGAGTTGGGCGTGCGTACCTTATTTAACCTGTTAGGGCCATTAACCAATCCTGCGAATGCAAAACGCCAAGTGATGGGTTTATTTGATAAAGCGCTTACGACTAAGTTAGCGCACGTATTAAAACAACTTGGCAGTGAGCATGTGTTAGTCGTATGTGGTGCCGATGGTATGGATGAAATCTCATTCACTGGCGATACCTATGTTGCGGAATTGAAAGATGGCAAAGTAAGTGAGTACACGTTAAACCCTCAACAGTTTGGTATGTCGCTACACAAGTTAAAAAGCATACAAATACAAAATGCAGCTGAATCTAAAGCCATAATTTTAAAAGTATTAGCAGGTAAACAACCAAGTCCAGCACGTGATATTGTATTACTAAACGCGGGTGCGGCGATTTACGTGGCAGGGATTGCAGATAACTTGCAAGCGGGTATTAGCAAAGCGGCCGAGGTGATTGATAGTGGCTTAGCGTTAGCCAAGCTTGAAGCATTAAAATCGGCAGAAACATGAAGCAGACATTTGTATTGTTGTTAATAGCCGTGTTATCGGCATGCTCTCAATCTGAGTCACCAAGTAAGGGGTTTGAGCAATCGTCTAGTCAATCTGCTGTTGATGTAAAAGCAAAAAATACGACAATCTCGCTTGAGTCTTTAGGTAAAAACAAAGCTTTTTCAAATTTAAACCTACCGAATCTACGTACCGTTGCAGATTTGTACGCGACAAAAACGAGTAATGCACAGGTAGAAGATAGCGGTGATGTAGTTAAGATTTTAGCGGATGATAATCAAGGCTCGCGTCATCAAAAGTTTTTGGTAAAAACGGCTACTGGGCAAACCTTACTATTTGCGCATAATATTGATCTGGCTAAACGTATCAATGATATTAAAGTCGGCGATACGATTACCTTTAGGGGTGAATACGAATACAACCCAAAAGGCGGCATTGTGCATTGGACACATCATGACCCGCAGGGTAAACATTACGCAGGTTGGATCAAACACTACGGTACAACATATGACTAAACTCGTACGATTAAAGCACGTACGACTAAATTAGCACGACGAATTCACTCAGTAAAAAATTAAGCTAGGTAGATTAAAACAATGTCAGATATTTTAAATAAGATTTTAGCCACGAAGGCGTTAGAAGTCGCAGCAAGCAAGGCTAGTGTTAGTTTAAGCCAGCTACAAGCCTTGGCTGAAGCGCAACCAGAAGCGCGCGATTTTGTCGGCAGTATTCATGCAAAAGTCATGGCTAACAAACCTGCGGTGATTGCGGAAATTAAGAAAGCGAGCCCATCAAAAGGCGTGATTCGTGAAGATTTTAATCCTGCTGAAATTGCAAAAAGCTATCAGGCTGGCGGTGCCGCGTGTTTGTCAGTACTCACTGACGTACAGTATTTTCAAGGCTCAGCCGAATATTTAAAACAAGCACGTGCCGCTTGCAAGCTACCTGTGTTGCGTAAAGATTTTATGATAGATCCTTACCAAGTATTTGAAGCGCGCGCGATGGGCGCAGATTGCATTTTGCTGATTGTAGCGGCCTTAGAGTTAAACCAAATGCGCGCGTTAGAGGAGCTGGCGCATGAGCTAGGCATGGCGGTATTGGTAGAGATACATGATGCTGATGAGTTAGAACTTGCCTTGCAACTGGATACGCCTTTAATCGGCATCAATAACCGTAATCTACGCACTTTTGATGTGACATTGCAAACGACTCTAGACTTATTAAAAGTACTGCCAGAAGACCGTTTCGTGGTCACAGAATCAGGCATATTCACACCAGAAGATGTGAAACTGATGCAGAGCCACGACGTACATGCTTTTTTAGTAGGAGAAGCGTTTATGCGCCAACCTGACCCAGGCACAGAGTTAGCCAGAGTATTTGGTTAATTTAACTTAGCAACACATTGAGGTAATAATATGAGCTATCCCTATTCTCGCCTACGCCGCATGCGTAAAGATGAATTTTCACGCCGTATGATGCGTGAAAACGTACTGACGACGAACGATTTGATTTACCCAATATTTGTTTTAGATGGCGAAAATCGCGTTGAAGAAGTTGCCTCTATGCTAGGTGTGAAGCGGCAAAGTATCGATATTTTGATCAAAACTGCTGCTGAATGTGTTGCGCTAGGTATTCCCGCCTTGGCTTTGTTCCCAGTAGTGGATAGTCAATTTAAAAGTTTAGACGCCGCTGAAGCATTTAATCCAGAAGGGCTAGTGCAACGTGCGGTTGCCGCGTTAAAAGCTGCGCATCCTACGTTGGGCATCATCACAGATGTTGCTTTAGATCCATACACCACGCATGGTCAGGATGGCTTGATTGATGCCGATGGCTACGTGCTGAACGACGACACGATAGAAGTGTTAGTAAAACAAGCCATCTCTCACGCCAATGCGGGCGCAGATATTGTGGCGCCAAGCGATATGATGGATGGCCGTATCGGCCAAATTCGTGAAGCGCTGGAAAGTACGCATAATATTCATACTAAAATCTTGGCTTATTCAGCTAAATACGCCTCTGCATTTTATGGACCATTTCGTGATGCTGTAGGGTCGGCAGGCAATTTAGGTGGCGGCAATAAATATACTTATCAAATGGACCCAGCTAATTCAGATGAAGCCATTAAAGAAGTGGGACTAGATATTGAAGAAGGCGCGGATATGGTGATGGTGAAACCTGGCATGCCATACTTAGATATTGTGCGTCGCGTAAAAGATGAATTCGGAGTACCAACCTTTGCTTATCAAGTAAGTGGTGAATATGCGATGCTCAAAGCCGCCGCCCAAATTGGCTGGTTAGATGAAAAAGCCTGTGTGATGGAAAGCTTGTTAGCCTTTAAACGCGCGGGTGCTGATGGGATTTTGACTTACTTTGCGATGGATGTAGCGCGGTGGCTTGGAGCAGATTAATCAGTTTGGTGATGAAACTAGTGCTAGGCAGCTAGCATTGCTTTAACACTGTCAATATCAGCTCGCTCCGCATTACCGCCATCAGTCGCCCGTTTCGTCGCAACTCGCATATCATCTATTTCAAACACGCTTAATTTAATTAAGCCAGATTCCATTTCTAGAGTAAACACAGGTACTTTTTTGCGGTTATCGCCTTTTTTATCACGCTTACCATCGTTCATTACACGGTATGATTTTTCGTTAGTTTCAAACGGAATATCTTTGTTAAGCAAAAACATTTCTACGTCTTTTAAATTATCAGCAAATAAATGAATATGCGTTTCAGAACCCAAGCCAGCGGTACCATCTAGCACAGCGCCCGTTAAATACGGATTGAATTTTTTTAACAGCTCCATAGTAAAAAGTGCGCTTTTCCGTAATGTACGCAAATTCTCGGGCTGTTCATCACTTAAAAAAAGCGCGTTATAAAGCTTGAGCTCTTCTTCAACCTCAGCATTTGAGGGCAGAACGCTATTATCAACTGCGCATAGTTGTTTACCCGCTTTTTTCTTAGCGTAAGCGAAATCAGAGATGCCATCTTCAGCCATCATACGTGCTGCAGACTGTGCAATGAGCTGCCTTAATTGCTGTAGATTTTCTTTTGCCATAACCAATTAGCTAAGTGAATTAAATGGATTTGATGCATTAGCTTTGAATTTGTCATTCAATTCAAAGCTATTTTGATGAGAGCCTAGTTTGGGTTTAATATTTTGGCAGCGTCACCTTGTCCTACATTTTGTGGCTCTGCTCTTTGCCCTCTTCCGGGTTGATTAGGCCCTGCATGGTTAGGCGCTATTGGTGTCAAAATCACTTCAGGCTGTAATGCATGCTGACCTTGGTTGGTTAATGGGTCACTAGTGCCATCACTATCATCTAATAAAGATGGCAATGGAATTTCTACTTCAGGCGGTGGATTTTCATGATAAAAATACTCTGTGATACCACTTTCGTCACGTATGCCAGTCGTTGGGTCTATATTGATCACACTGATGCCATCTGGCATCGACATGCCCTCATCAGGCAAGTTTCTTAATGCACTTGCCATGTATTTCATCCAAATAGGGAGTGCAGCGGCGGCACCAGTTTCATTTTTACCTAATGTTTGTGGTTTATCAAAACCTATCCAAGCAATCGCCACTTGTTTTGGGCTGTAGCCAGCGAACCAAGCATCAAAGTGGTCGTTAGTAGTACCCGTTTTACCAGCAATATCACTACGGCCTAGTTCCAATGCTTTTGCCGCAGTACCGTTACGTATAACGCTTTGCATCATAGAGTTCATAATAAACGCATTTCTAGCGTCAATCACACGTGGGGCAGTATCTCCAGCAAGGTCAAACTTGGTCTGCGCGATTATTTTGCCATTTTGATCTACGATTTTAGTGATGATATTTGGCTTGACAAGATAACCACCATTAGCGAATACAGCATAAGCTGAGGCTAATTGCCAAGGTGTAGTTGAGCCTGCACCAAGCGCCATAGTCAAGTAGGCCGGATGGTCTTTAGCGGCAAAGCCAAAGCGTGTGATATATCTTTGCGCATAGCTTGGACCTATGGCTTGTAACACACGGATCGCAACGGTATTTACTGATTTAGCCAATGCTTTGCGCAGTCGTATTGGACCTTCAAAGCCATTTTCGTAGTTTTGTGGTGTCCAATCTTTATTACCTGTTTCACCAGCTGAAAAACTAAGGGGCCCATCTTCTACAATTGAAGCTGCGGTATAACCTTTTTCTAAAGCGGCAGAGTAAATGAAAGGTTTAAAGCTTGAACCAGGCTGACGCCATGCTTGAGTAACGTGGTTGAATTTACTGTGGTTAAAGTCAAAGCCGCCCACTAAAGCACGGATTGCGCCACTATTTGGGTCTAAAGCAATGAGTGCAGATTCAACTTGCGGTAACTGAACGACACGCCAACCATCAACATTTTTTTCATCTTTGGTTTTCAGCACGCGAACCACTGCGCCCACTTTAATCAAGCGCTTAATTGGGTCTTTGTCGTTAAGCATTTTTTCGATAAATGCCAAGCCCTTACCTGATACTGTTATGTCATCGCCGCTTTTAGTATGCACAGAAATAGATTTTGGCAAAATGCTGGTAACAATCGCTGGAACAAAGCCATTAAACTCATCAATTTCATCCAGTGCTGTATCTAAGGCACTTTTCTTTTCAGTAGAGGGTAAGTTGGCTATATCTAAGGTTTTTTCTGGACCACGATAACCATGACGTAAGTCATAATCTAAGATACCTTCGCGTACAGCATTGTTTGCAGCCTCTTGATTAGATTTGCGGATAGTGGTGTAAACCTTTAAACCACTACTATAAATTTCATCTTGATATTGCTCGTATAAGCTTTCACGTACTATCTCAGCCACATAATCCGCAGCTAAATCACGCGATTGTTTTGAAGCTTTTAAGCGTAGTGGCTCAACCAAAGCTTCTTTATAAACATCTTCTTTAATAAATCCATAACGATACATGTCGTGCAATACTTCTTTTTGCCGACTCAACGCGCGCTTTGGATTCACAAAAGGGTTATAGCCGGATGGCGCTTTAGGCAAGCCAGCCAGTAACGCAGTCTCAGCTAGGTTAAGTTTTTCTAGCGGCTTACCGTAATATACTTGCGATGCTGCTGCAAAACCATAAGCACGCTGCCCAAGGTATATTTGGTTAATATATAGCTCAAGTATTTTTTCTTTACTTAAACTGTGTTCAATTTTAAGCGCTAATAAAGCCTCATTAATTTTACGTTTGAAGTTTCGATCACTGGATAAAAAGAAGTTACGTGCCACTTGCATGGTAATAGTGCTTGCGCCTTCTTTAGCGCCGCCTGAAAGATTATTAACAATTGCCCGCAACACGCCTATAGTATCTATTCCGTTATGTTGATAAAAACGACGGTCTTCAATGGCCACAACCGCATCTTTCATATTTTGTGGAACATCTTCAATCTTAATGTAGGCGCGACGTTCCTCACCAAACTCACCAATTAAAAAGCCATCTTCAGAGTAAACACGTAAAGGTTGTTTGGGATGATAATCCGTTAAGGCACCAAGCGAGGGTAGTGCTGGATAAATGATCGCAGCTGCGATTCCAACAAGCGCAACTAAAGAAAGCCCACCAACAGCAATCGCTAACAAGAAGTAGTGCCACCATTTGTTTGGATTCATAAAATTCGAGACTTTTTTCCTAAATGCATATAATACTATTATAAATTGCTATGCCAAAAGTTGATATGCTAAGGCATATTAATAAAAAAATTATGCTCAAAATTAAAGAATTAACCCTACAAATAAAACATGATTTATCAATTTATCAGCAAGCAATTAATAAAAAATTGCTTTACAGGGGTTAAACTTGTTGCTAGGATTTAATGTAACTTATTAGAAATGTGCGTAACTAACTAACTTTGAGAGGGAATTTCAATTTGAAATTCAACTTTTTTTCAGAAAAGACCCCACCACTGATCGGTATTGATATCAGTTCTACCACTATTAAAATGGTGGAATTAGCTGACGATGGGAGCGGCGGTTATAAACTCGAAGGTTACTCAATGTCGCCTATTCCAAAAGATGCGATTGTCGATGGCAATATTAGTGATCTTGAAAAAGTAACTGATGCTATGAAGCTAGCATGGAAGCTACTAGGTTCACGCGAAAAACGTGTTGCACTTGCATTGCCTGCAGCGGCAGTGATTAGTAAAAAAGTACTAATGGCAGCAGATCTTCGTGAAGAAGATATGGAGGTGCAGGTTGAAGCTGAGGCAAATCAGTATATTCCGTTTTCACTTGATGAAGTTAATATTGACTTTCAGGTAATCGGACCAGCGCACAATAGTCCTGACGAAGTTGAAGTATTAATCGCCGCATCGCGTAAAGAAAAGATAGAAGACCGAGTCGCTGCTGCAGAAGGTGCAGGCCTTAAAGTTACCGTGATGGATGTTGAAACCTATGCAACAGAAGCCGCTTATTCATTAGTCGCAAGCCAACTGCCTAATTCAGCGCGTGAACAAACAGTGATGATCGTCGATATTGGTGCAATGATGATGCATATAAATGTGTTGCATGACAATAAGTCTGTTTACACCCGCGAACAAAGTTTTGGTGGTGGACAGCTTACCCAAGAAATCCAACGCCGCTTTGGTCTGTCTCTGGAAGAGGCTGAAATCTCTAAGCGTAAGGGCGGCTTGCCAGAGAGTTATGAAACTGAAGTTTTGCAGCCGTTTGTACAATCTCTAGCAATGGAAGTAGCCAGAGCGCTTCAATTTTTTACAAGCTCTACACAATTTAACCGTGTTGACCACATTATATTGGCTGGTGGCTGTGCAGCAATCACCAGCATTGATGTGATGGTGCAAGAGCGCACACAAGTCAACACTATCGTTGCCAATCCATTCAATGGTATGACGATGGGTAGCAAATTTAAACAACAACAAGCAGCGATAGATGCGCCGGCGTTGATGATTGCTTGTGGTCTTGCAATGCGCGGAGTTTCAATATGATACGCGTCAATCTACTACCGCATCGTCAAGTAAGACGTGAAGCGCGTCAACGCGAATTTGGTTTGATGACAGCATTTGCAGCGATTGCTGCTGCAGTCATTATTTTTCTCGGCTGGACTTACATCAATAGCAGGACTGATGCGCAAGTTGAACGTAACGGACGTCTAGATACGGCAATCGTTAGCCTAGATAAAGAAATCTCCGATATCAAAGATTTAAAAGATCAAATCAGTACGATGTTGGAACGTAAGCAAGTGGTTGAAAACTTACAAACAAATCGCAGTCAAGCGGTGGTAATATTAGACGAACTCAGTCGTCAGCTTCCAGAGGGAATGTACTTAAAAAGTATCAAGCAGCAAGGCAATGTGATTACTCTGGATGGAGTCGCTGATACCAACGCACGCGTAGCAACTCTAGTACGTAACTTCTCCACTTCAAACTGGTTAGAATCACCTAGTCTTACAGAAATTAAGTCTGTAATGATAAATACACTTAAGCAGAATGCTTTTACTTTGAATGTTAACGTAAAAGTGCCGAAAGTAGATTACTCTGTAAGCACAGACGCTAAAACCAATATCAAAGGCAAAAGCTAATCATGAAGTTAGAAGATTTTAATAATATTGACTTTAAAAATGCAGGTAGCTTACCAGTGCCTGTTAAAGCAGTTTTGTTAGCTGCAGCTTTTCTAATAATATTAGCACTTGGATATTACTTTCTCTGGAGTCCAGCTATTGAATCTTTGGACACTGCAAGAGCGAAGGAACAAGAGTTACGTAAAGTGTTTTTAGATAAAAAGAATCAGGCAATCAATTTGGCAGGATATAAGCAACAGATGGTAGAGATTGAAAAAACTTTTGGTGCTCTATTAAAACAGTTGCCTGACAAATCTCAAATGGACGGCTTATTAACAGACATCAACCAAGCTGGGCTCGGGCGTGGTTTAGAGTTTGAGTTATTTAAACCAGGGCAAGAAACGCAAGCTGAATTTTATGCAGAAATGCCTATTTCCATAAGGGTTGTGGGTAGTTATCAAGATTTAGGTAATTTCGCAACTGATATCTCTAAACTATCTAGAATTGTCACATTAAACGACATTAATATTTCATCTGGTAGCAAAGATCCAAAAGCAACATCAGCTGATAGCCCTTTGATTATGGAGGCGGTAGCTAAAACCTATCGTTATCTTGATGCGAGTGAAATTTCCGCCAAAAGAAAAGGTGGGAAGGGTTAATGTATTTCGTGAGGAAAATTTCAAATCAAAATGTATGGCCAAAACTAGCGTTAATAAGCGCGCTTAGCTTTGTATTAATTGCATGCAATGGTAATGGTGGCGACGATTTAGATAAATTTATGCGTGATGCCGCTAATGATATGCGTATAAAAATTAAACCCTTGCCTGAAGTAAAGCCTTATATGGCATTACAGTTCAATGCTGACGGTATACTCACCGATCCATTTAAATCTCGTAAATCGGCTAATAAGGCAAGTGCGCTTCAGCCTGATTTAGGCCGACCAAAAGAACCTATGGAATCATACCCATTGGAAAGTATTAAATATGTAGGATTACTTTCAAAAAGTAAGTTGACTTATGCGTTACTTAAAACGCCAGATAATGGTGTGCAACAAGTGAAAATCGGTAATTTCGTAGGCCAAAATTTTGGTGTGGTCACAAAAATCACTGATAGTGAAATTGTTTTAAAAGAGATCGTTCAGGATGATACTTCTGGTGATTGGGTAGAGCGCCAGTCCAGCTTAGCATTACAAGAATAAATAGTTCTTAAAAATAAAAATTAGTGTTGCCAAAATATAGATTTACCTAAGAAATTAAGAACCAAAGGCCAAATGATGAAAACGAATAAGTGGATTTCAAAACTTTTGTTACTGACTACGTTTATTGGAGTGACTGCATTTTCAACGATATTGCAGGCAGAAGATCAATCAGGGTTGGTGAATAAAATTGAAAGTGTAGATTTTTCGTCATTGCCAGGGGGTAGAGTAAGTATAAGAATTAAAACTTCACTGCCATTAGCTAATCCTCCTGCTGGTTTTACACTTAATAACCCAGCTCGTATTGCGTTAGATTTTCCCAAAGTTGCAAATGGTTTATCTAAAAGTAATATTCAGGCTGATCAAGGTGCTTTAAAAAGCGTGACTTTAGCGCAAGCTAAAGACCGTACTCGTATGGTGTTAAATTTATCAAAAAATGTTGCTTACAGTACTTCGTCAAACGCTAATGAAATTACCATTACTTTGCAAGCTAATGAAGCTTCCACAAATGCAAGTGTTGAAACAAAGTTCGCTGAACCAGTATTAGGAAGTCAAAAAACCACAATCAATAATGTTGATTTTGCCCGTGGTAAGAATGGCGAAGGCAGGGTTATCATTGATTTATCAGATGCATCTGCAGGGATAAACATAAAGCAGAAAGGGAAAATAATTGTAGTTGATTTTATCAATACTGACGTTCCGGCAAACTTACAGCGTCGTCTTAATGTAACTAATTTCAACACGCCAGTAATATACATTGATACTATAAAACAAGGTAATAATAGCCAAATGGTTATCGAACCTAAAGGTAATTGGGAACAGTCTGCATATCAGACAGACAAGAAGTTTATTATTGATGTTCGTCAAATTACTGAAGATCCTAATAAATTGGTTAAAGGCTCAAAGCCAGGTTATGGAGGTGAAAAACTTTCCTTGAATTTCCAAAATATTGAAGTACGCTCTGTGTTACAAGTAATTGCAGATTTCACTGGTTTAAATATTATTACTAGCGATACGGTTACTGGTAATTTAACGCTCCGTTTAAAAGATGTACCTTGGGATCAGGCACTTGATATCATTACGCAAAGTAAAGGTTTGGCAATGCGTAAAACAGGTAACGTAATCTTAGTAGCGCCTGCTGATGAGCTTGCTGCTAAAGAAAAACAATCATTAGAAGCAGCTCAGCAAATTGAAGATATAGAGCCTCTTAAAACAGGAGTCTTTACGTTGAAATATATGAAAGCAGAAGCACTGAAAACTATATTAAGTGATCCGAAGCAAAAAATACTATCCAAGCGAGGCAGTGCAGTACTTGATCAACGAACTAATACCGTGTTTGTACAAGATACTGCTAAGTATCTTGTACAGGTACAGTCAATAATTAATATTACTGATATTGCTGTGAAGCAAGTAATGATTGAGTCTAGATTAGTAATCGCAGATGATAAATTTGGAAAGAGTTTAGGTGCTAGATTTGGTGTTCAAAAACAACATGCTGGTGAAAACTCTTACGCTGTCGGAGGAACTTTAGATTCTTCATCAAGCTCGGTCAGAACTGCAAGTGCAGGGCTAAATGCAAATGGGTTGAACTCAAACTTACCTGTAGCCAATGCATTTGGCAATGTTGCATTTAGTTTATTTAGATTACCTGCTGGATTATTGCTAAATTTAGAGTTATCTGCATTAGAAACTGATAAGCGTGGCAAAGTCGTCTCAAGTCCCCGCGTCACAACAGCAAATCAGCACAAAGCAATAATTAAACAAGGTACTCAAATTCCTTATTTGGAGGCTTCCAGTAGTGGCGCTGCTACTGTTTCATTTAAAGATGCTGTGTTAAGTCTTGAAGTCACACCGCAAATTACACCAGATGATAAAATTATTATGGATTTAGAAGTTAAAAAGGATTCTGTCGGTGCGGTAGTTAGTAACGTACCTTCAATAGATACGCAAAGCATAAGCACTCAAGTGCTAGTTTCAAATGGTGAAACAGCTGTATTAGGTGGGATTTTTCAACAGACAGAGAGAATCGATGTAGATAAAGTGCCATTTTTTGGTGATTTACCAGTGTTTGGTAATTTATTTAAACGCAGAACGACGCAAGCGGACAAGACTGAATTGCTTATCTTTATTACACCAAAAATTATGGATGATAGTTTGAGTTTACGCTAATAAATATTATTTAATTGCTTAGTGGTAATTGTTAGCTAAAGCTGACAGATGACCTAGATTGTCATAAAATGCCTATCATGCACTTGATAGGCATTTTGTTTTCGAGGTGTTGATTTACAGTTTTCTAGGCGGTTAAAATTGGAAAATATTTTTTTTATAGGTCTGATGGGAGCAGGTAAAACGACTATCGGCCGTTTAATTGCTAAGCAAATGGGCATGTTTTTCTACGATTCTGATTTTGAAATTGAACGAAGAACGGGTGTTAAAATTCCACTTATCTTTGAGCTAGAAGGTGAAGCTGGATTTAGAAGACGTGAAGCTGCAATTATTGAAGAGTTATCTCAACTTAATAACATCGTTATGGCCACTGGCGGTGGAGCTGTTTTACTAGTTGAGAATCAGGCTTTTCTTAAAAATAATGGTCAAGTTATCTACTTGCGGGCTAACGTGCATGATTTGTGGTTACGTACACGATATGACAAAACGCGCCCATTATTACAAGGTGGCAACATCAAGCAAAAGTTAGAAAAACTTTATACAGAGCGCGATCCAATTTATAGAGCTATTGCTGATTGTATTGTAGATACAGGACCACAATCAGCTGCTGATATTACTAACCATATTGGGCATAAACTGTATAAACTTAGTTGTTGCGTAGAATCAAATGAACAAGAATCAAGCCTTGTAAATTCGAATATAAAAACAACCATAAAATAAAGTCAGTAAAAATAACTCAATTAAATAATCCAATTATCAAGATGCAAACACTCAAAGTAGAATTAGCGAATAGAAGTTACCCCATACATATCGGCCGTAACTTAATATCAGATACCAATCTTTTATTGCCCCATTTAAAACGTAAACATGTGGCAATAGTGACCAATACAACGGTTGCACCTTTATATCTAAATAAGTTGAGTGAGGCATTGCAATCAGCAGGTATTAAGGTGATCCCAATTATTTTGCCAGATGGTGAAACTTATAAAAATACTGAAACACTCAACAAGATTTATGATGTACTTTTACAAAACCGCTGTGAACGCAGCACTACCTTAATAGCCTTGGGTGGCGGTGTGATTGGTGATTTAACTGGCTATGCAGCAGCCACATATTTACGTGGTGTGCCATTTATTCAAATTCCAACGACTTTACTTTCCCAAGTTGATTCTTCAGTCGGTGGAAAAACGGGCATCAATCATCTGTTAGGTAAGAATATGATAGGTGCTTTCTATCAGCCGCAATTAGTAATAGCCGATATTGACACACTCCAGACCTTACCCTTAAGAGAGTTTTCTTCAGGCATGGCTGAAGTTATTAAATACGGCTTGATTCGCGATGCGGATTTTTTTGATTGGCTAGAAACTAATATAAAAAGTCTCATGAAGTTAGATGAACAAGTCCTGAGCTATGCTATTTATCGATCATGCCAAAATAAGGCAGAAGTCGTAGCGCATGATGAGCATGAGCAAGGTGAGCGAGCATTACTGAATCTAGGCCACACATTTGGTCATGCGATTGAAAATGCGATGGGTTATGGCGTATGGCTTCATGGTGAAGCCGTTGCTGCAGGCACGATGATGGCTGCAGATTTATCACAACGAGCAGGTTGGCTAACAGCTACTGAAATAATACGTATACAAAATATATTTAAAGCAGTTAATTTACCTATAAAAGCGCCACAGTTAGGTGTAGAAAAGTATTTAGATTTAATGGGCTTAGACAAAAAAGTCGAGAATGGAAAAATAAGGTTGATACTGCAACAGGCCATTGGAAAATCGGTGATTACCAGTGATTATGATGTGGAAAAATTAAAAGCAACATTGGCATTGCAATAAATCAATAGTATCGGCACTCAAGTCACACGAGACATTGAAATCAGATTGCGTATGAATGATAAAAGTGGATTATAAAAGGCTTGAAAATGAATAATCTCGCTGCATATGCAGCAAATCCAGATGAATCGATAGGCCGTTACTTTAACGAGCCAGCCTCTACTACCCGAAACGCTTTTCAGCGTGACCGTGATCGTATTATTCACTCCACGGCTTTTCGACGTTTAGAATATAAAACACAAGTGTTTGTAAATCATGAAGGTGATTTATTTCGTACACGTTTAACCCATAGTTTAGAGGTTGCTCAAATGGCAAGAGGCATTGCGCGCACACTCAATTTGCATGAAGATTTAACCGAAGCAATCGCTTTAGCGCACGATTTAGGCCACACACCATTTGGCCATGCAGGGCAAGACTCACTAAATGATTGTATGCGTGAATTTGGTGGATTTGAGCACAACCTTCAATCGCTACGGGTTGTTGATAAATTAGAGCAACGCTACGCTGATTTTGATGGTTTAAATCTCACGTTTGAAGTCCGTGAAGGCATACTTAAGCATTGCGCAATTAAAAACGCAAAACTATTAGGCGATGTGGGTAAACGTTTCTTAGATAAAACCAGTCCTGGTTTAGAAGCACAGCTTACTAATTTTGCGGATGAAATTGCCTATAACAATCATGATATCGACGACGGGTTGCGTTCAGGGTTAATCACAATAGACCAGTTATCAAAAATAGAATTATTCGTACAAAACATGGCAATCGTAAAAACTAAATATCCTAAGTTAGAGCAAAAAAGACTCATCCACGAAACGATTCGGCGCATGATCAATACGCTAGTGGTGGATTTGTGTACACAAAGCTCAGGGAATATTAAACAACATCAACCAAAAAATATTGCGGATATTCGTCACCTACCTCAATTAATCGCTTTTAGTAGTAAAGTGGCTGAGCAAAATTTAAAACTAAAACAATTTTTACGTAAAAACTTATACCATCACTACAAAGTGAATCGTATGAGTGCAAAAGCTGCACGCATTGTAAGTGAATTATTTTCAGCTTTTTTTGAGAATACAGGCTTATTGCCTGATGAGTTTCAGGTGTATGCAGAAACTGATAAAGCTCGTGCAGTAGCAGATTATATTGCTGGCATGACTGACAGATTCGCGATACGCGAGCATCGCAAACTGTTTACTGTAGAAGAATACTTATAGGACGACAACTCATATGAAAAATTGTAAAAATCTTACAAATATCAACGCCATTTATTGTCGCTATTAATGCGTATTGGACACTTACTTTAAAATGTCATAAAGTTGAATAGATGAGTCAATTCAATCCAATCCATGAGTGACGCTCTGATAGTAATATAATACACAACAGTCATTAGTTAATAAATTACTTGCAACGCTAAATAGACTGTTAACTTATTGGTTGAAGAAATATTGCTTAAGCCTTTACCCATGGAAAAAAGCAGATGGTAGTCATTATTAAAATCATAAATACCTCCAAGACTAAATCCGCTACTACTGTTTTCTCCGATAGCGGTAGTAGTTTCGCGAAACAACTCACCTCCAAATTTGAATTTGTCTGCCCATTGATATAAAGCAGTTCCGCCAAAAAACCAGAAATTTACTGTCAATGCTGTTATTTACTCGATAACCAGTTCCACCATAAAACGTCCAGTAGCCATTTTTTTATTGCATCCAAAGTGGTAGAAAAAATTGTACATCCCCACGACTGACCCCAAGCCTTTCCTCACCAGTGGGAAGTTGTAACATAGGATAAATCCCAACCATAAAATTAGAGTTGTAGGATTTGTTATTGATGAACCTATATTTCACGCCAATTTCAGTATTGTCAACTCCATAACTTTTTACTTCACCCTCACGTTCGTATGCATATTTTGGTTGCGCATGTAGCTGCGTATCAGAATCTAATCCATAATTAAAGTCAACGCTGGGAGTGCTTGCAGAAGCTGCATTATTTCGCCAAGTTTTAGTGAACGCATAATTGACTTCTAAATGATGAACTTCAACTGGTTCTGGATCATCCACTACGAAAGGTGCGCCTGCTAGGGCTGAGCTTGTTGATACCGATAATATTACAAAGCATAATAAGTTTAACTGTGATGGATAATGCAAGTTATTATTCTTAATAATAAAAAATAATACATAAAATACTATGAATATTTGACTGTATACACTTAATTATGCATCTTGCAATGATAATTAAGAATGAGATTACGAAACTTATAAATTAATCCAGAGATGATTCGATAACTATTTACTTTAATAACCATTTTGTAAGGCACAAAATATGAATACCACCCAGCTTGACAAAAATTGCGCTTTTATCAAAGTTCCTGTGATTATCACAGCTTATTTTTGGGTGATCAAGATTCTAGCGACCACGGTAGGTGAAACAGGTGCAGATTTTTTGATATTCAATTTACATTTTGGCTTAATGGTTACTTCATTGCTAATGAGTTTAATTTTATTTGCAGTTCTATACGCACAAGTTAGGAGTGAACAATATCTTCCATGGCTTTATTGGTTGACAGTGGTGCTGGTGAGCATAGTTGGTACGCTTATTACCGACAACCTAACAGATAATTTTGGAGTTTCCTTGATTGCTTCCACTATTGTGTTCAGCATTGCTCTGACCATTACTTTTTTAGTATGGTACAAAATTGAGAGATCACTATCTATCCACAGTATTTATACCAGTAAGCGTGAAATTTTTTACTGGGCAGCTATATTACTTACCTTTACGTTAGGAACTGCTGCAGGAGATTTGCTCGGGGAGTCAGTAGGTCTAGGTTATTGGTTGTCGGCACTGATATTTGGTATTGCAATTCTTATTGTTACACTAGGATTCTACGCATTTAAACTAAATGGCATTTTAGCATTTTGGAT
>JAYTHN010000016.1:0-7163 GCA_043732505.1 Methylotenera sp. | reverse complement strand
ACACTCCATCAAACCAACTTCTAATTCACGACTAAACTCATCTAACCACACTTGAATGGCGACTTTTGTCGCTGGCTGTTTTGCAATTTCTCGCAAATAATAATCAAATTTATGGTATCGCGAAATGCCGCCTAATCTCACATGATAGTCAACTAGCGCTTGCGCTTGCGCATCACTTGCGCCAAGATTTTTTGCGGTTCTGAAATAGGCCTCAGTTTTCACCACGTTTGAATCAAGCACTACTCCATCACAATCAAACACTATTGATTTATAACTTGTTATGTATATTTTATTTTGCAAACTTTAACTTCTTTCTAAACACTAGTTTTATATATTTATAATAAAAAAGGCTGCTAATGCAACCTTTTTTATTATCTTCTTAACCTGCAATGCATAGCAAAAACTCTAGGCAGCTTTAATTGCACTTGCCTCTTTTGCTAATTTAGTAATATGCGCCCAATCACCACGTGCTACCGCATCAGCTGGGGTAAGCCATGTACCACCACATACTACGACGTTAGGTAAAAATAAAAATTGTGGAGCAGATTCTACAGTAACACCACCTGTAGGGCAGAATTTAACATCGCCAAACGGTCCTGAAAAACCTTTAAGTAGATTAATGCCACCCACTGCAACGGCTGGGAATAATTTCAAAAAATAATAATCATCAGCATTTGCCATCATGATTTCTGAACCTGTAGAAACACCTGGTAACAGTGGCAAACCGATTTCACGAGTAAAACGACCCAACTCACTTGTATAGCCAGGGCTCACTACAAATTTACAACCCACGTCTTTTGAAGCTTGCGCATCTTTAATATTACGCACCGTACCAGAACCCATAATGGCTTCTGGTAATGCTTTAGCAATGGCTTCCATGCCAGCCAATGCACAGGATGTACGCAACGTCACCTCCAGCACACGAATACCGCCCGCTAACAATGCTTCTGCCATCGGCACGGCATCTTCCACTCGATTGATAACTATTACTGGAATTACTGGGCCGTAATTGGCTAAATCTAATGTGTTCATGATACTTTTACCTAATTAATAATTAATTTTTGGAGTTAACAATGTATTTCGACATACGAATTTTCAAGTACTAAAGTACTTAGAAAACCGAAGGACCTTGATGCAAGGTTTCAGTTTTCTTTACAGCCAAGTGATTGCGCCTTCTTCAGCAGAAAGCACATTTCTACGCATGCCACCAAATAACTCACGGCCTATACCGTGTGAATTATTATGGCGCTTGCTATCAGATAGCTCCTCTACTTCACGCTCTGACCATGTATCTTCATCTACCAATACATTAAGCGTGCCGACTGTCGCGTTCAAACGAATAATATCGCCGTTACGGATTTTAGCTAGCGCACCACCTGCACTTGCCTCTGGGCTTAAATGAATCGCTGCTGGAATTTTACCTGATGCACCACTCATCCGACCATCAGTGACAATTGCCACCATAAAGCCTTTGTTTTGCAGGACAGCAAGGGGAGGTGTTAATTTATGAAGCTCAGGCATACCATTGGCTTTTGGCCCTTGGAAGCGCACTACCGCAACAAAATCTTTTTCTAACTCACCTCGATCAAATGCAGCTAGCAGCTCTTCTTGTGCGTCAAATACAATGGCTGGTGCTTCAATAATATGGCGATCTTCAGGCACTGCTGAAATTTTAATCACACTACGACCCAAATTACCTTTGAGTAAACGTAATCCTCCAGATTCGTTAAATGGGAATTGTGCAGTACGCACAATCGTTTCATCTAAACTTTCTTTAGGTAAATCTTTCCAAACAATTGATTTATTATCTTGTGCATCAACCGCCATCGTTGGCAATTTACAATACTCACGCAAGCCACCATAAGCTACTGTGAATACATCTGGGTACATATAGCCCCCATCAATCAACTCACGAATGACAAACGCAGGGCCACCCGCAGCTTGAAACTGGTTTACATCAGCTTTACCATTCGGGTAAACACTCGCTAATAATGGTGTAGCTTTAGCCAGATAATGAAAATCAGTCCAATCAATAATTATGCCTGCGGCACGTGCGATTGCCACCCAGTGAATCAAATGGTTAGTTGAACCACCAGTGGCTAGTAAAGCCACCATTGCATTCACAATCACATACTCATCTACTAACTTACCAATCGGTGTGAACCGCTGTTTTTGCGTGATATTTAATACTGTGCGCACCGCTTCACGAGTTAATGTTTCGCGCAAACTATCATGTGGATGAACGAACGCGGCACCTGGTACATGTAAGCCCATCGCTTCTAATAACATTTGATTGCTATTGGCAGTGCCATAAAATGTACAAGTTCCTGCACCATGATAGGCTGCAGATTCTGATGCCAACAACTCTTCACGACCAACTTTACCCTGTGCATATTGTTCGCGTACTTTAGATTTTGCAGTGTTATCTAAACCGGTACTCATTGGACCTGCAGGTACGAATACACAAGGCAAATGACCAAAATGCAGCGCGCCTATCAACAAACCTGGCACGATTTTATCGCACACGCCTAATAATAAAGCCGCATCAAACACATCGTGCGATAGCGCAATCGCAGTACCCATCGCAATATTATCGCGACTGAATAATGAAAGCTCCATCCCTGGCTCACCCTGTGTAACACCATCACACATGGCTGGAACACCCCCTGCCACTTGTACAGTGGCACCACATTTACGCGCTTCATCACGAATAATCGCTGGATAATTTTCGTAAGGCTGATGCGCGGAAAGCATTTCGTTATATGCAGTAACGATACCGATATGCGGTGCTTTTTCAGAGACAACCCGCAGTTTTTCATTTTGTGGCAACACAGCAAATGCATGCGCAACGTTTGCACAACCCAAGCGGTCTGCACCGCGTGGTCTCTTAATTATTTCATCTACTCTATGCAAGTAGGCTGATCTAGTTGGACGACTACGTTCGCGGATGCGCTCGGTAACTTCTATATGAGATTGCTTCATTTTATATAAGACTACAAGAATTGATAAACTGATTCAATTATCCCCAAAGCAGGACATAACGTCAAACCTATCATAGTCGCTAATAGCAAACCATCACAAATTTAATTAAATTAAGGCATAATTTTTAGTGTATCGTCAAACAAGAATCAATCAGTGATAAGAACTGAAAGAATAAACTATTGAAAATGTGGCCTTTTATCTTAACGTTTAATATCTGCCTTTAAATCAAAATCAATAAAAAACTATCATGAAGACTCAACTATATCGCTTTCTAAAATTCGCCAAATATATTTTTAGAAAAGAATTTGATTTAGTAGTTTCAAATGTAACATCCCTTCCTTACGCAAACTGCCCCACTACTTCAGACTTATATTGCAGTCGGGCTAATAAAATTCAGTTAGTAAAAAAATATTTACATAAATCTTTGCGACTTCGTTTGAATAAACAATTAAAACTTCAAGTTAAGAAGGTTGACCGAAGTCAGAAAGTTTTATGGATTTACACTGGAAAAAGGAATTTCGGTGATGCCATTATGGAACTCTCAGGTAGATCATTATTGAAAGATGAAGGTTTCAATATTGATCTTTTTACACTACCTCATCTAGTAGACTTGTTTCAATATGACCAAATATTTAATAATGTGTTTTCTGGCATTGAGTCTTTAAAAAATAGTCACTACGACGTCATATTAATGCAAGAGTTTAATTACCCCTCTATCAAACTTAAAAATAGGTACTTCAAGAACCTACCATATGCATGTTTGTTTGGATTTTTTTATGGCCCAGATAGAAACCAAAGTTACTTTAGCTCCTACGCCATAAATGATATTTTTGAATTAGAATATGATTTTGCTTACATTGAAGAATATGCAAAATCTATACTATTTTCAGATAGGTATACTCAAGATGAAATTAAAAAAATAGTGCCTAAAGAATCCTATATTTCAATTTCTGTAGGTGGAGTTGACCCTCTTAGAACATACAAGTATTGGCATGATCTGTTGTTGCTTATTAACGCAGCGCAATGCGTTAAGTATATATGTCTAATAGGGTCAGATAATGGCTTGACGTTTGCAAATCTAATTAAAAATAATGAATACAAAAATTTAGAAATTATTACTTATGTGGGAAATAAATCTTTGATTGAGACTTTTGAAATAATTAAAAATAGCGCGTTATTTGTTGGTTGTGACGGCGGATTAGTTCATGTTGCTAGCGCTGCAAACACACCTAGTGTCATGCTATTTGGAGGTGACTCACCTACGGCTATAAGAATCACTAAAGCTACTCCCTGTATTGCTATTCAAAGCATTAATAGTGTTAATCATATCCCTGCTGCCCAAGTATTTGAATGCGTATGTTCTGCGCTTGAAAACCCGCCGCTAGAATCAAAAAGCATTCCAAGCCAGCGCTATTAGTTTTTGATATTATTAAAAGTTAAATTAGCAACTATGAATAACCAATCATCATTAGAAAAAGTTTTATGCTTTTGCATAGCATTATGTCCATTATTTATTTTTACAATTAAAGGTTGGATGAACTGGATATTATTTATTACTGCAATACTTTGCATCTTTATTTTAATAAAGGTCAGAAAAAATATTAACAACTTAGACTCTCACCTGTATTCTAAACATTGGGCTTTAAAATTTAGTGTCGTACTTTCAGCACCTATATGCGCAATATTCATTAGCCAAGTGATTGGGCAATCTTTTTTGTGGCATTACTATGACGCTCCTTTTCGCTTGCTAATATGCATACCAATTCTGTATGCAATGATTATTTGTAAGGTAAATGTACTTAAACCTCTAAGCTATGTAATTCCAACGACCGTGTTTATTAACCTAATAGATGTGTTAATTAATCCGAATATAGGTTGGGGACCTGATAGAGTTACTAGTTATCTTGCTGATCCACTCACTTTTGGAAGCATAAACGTTATGTTAGGTTTGCTTAGCCTTACATCAATAAACTTACTCGGCAAAGATAGTTGGTTTTTAAAAATCTTTAAACTCTTAGGGTTTTTAGCTGGTATTTATTTATCTATTAACTCTGGTAGCAAGACAGGTTGGTTAGCTATACCATTTATTTTAACAATCTGGGGGTATCAGTGTATTAAAACCAGCAACAAAAACTTTGCCTTAACCTTTACTTTGGCTTTGGCTTTGGTGCTCATGCTCTCAATCTGCACTTATCAATACTCACCAGTTGTTCATTTAAGATCAGATATCTTTTTAACTGAGGCTTTAAGCTATCAGTGGAATCATATAAACCCTGACACCTCTACAGCAATGCGTGTGTCATTTTTTCGTATTGCCTTATTTCTATTTACACAAAATCCATTAAGTGGTTGGGGAGATACTGGATTTGGATACATGCTTAACAATCCAGAACTGACTGCTTTCGCTTCAGAATATACTCGTTACTTTCCATTAAGTGCTGGATTTCACAATGAAATAACAACCAACATGGTCAGGTCTGGAGTATGGGGTTTAATATCCAGCGCTCTAATATTCCTTGTCCCTACTTGGTTTTTTACTAGCAATCTAAGCTCCAGAGACAATGAAGTTCGTAAGCTAGCCTTAGTTGCCTCCGGCTTTATAATTTCCGCTTTCTTTAATGCCATGAGTACTGAAATACTAAATTTGAAATACACTGCATCTTTTTATGGGCTGATGATTACAATTTTTGCAGGGTCACTAATTATTTTAAGAAAATCTGAATCCACGCAAAATAACTCATGAAAAAAATAGATTACGCTATAACCTTTGCTTGTTACAATCAAGTTGAATATACGAAAAAATGTATTGAAAGTATGATTAATCATGGCATTGATTTAAGTCGACTGGTGGTCGTTGATAATGCATCTATTGACAGTACGCGCAGCTATCTTGAAACACTAGCATTGGGCGGACGAATTTTTAATACCTCTAATTTAGGCTGTGGCGTAGCTTGGAATCAGGGCGCACTGGCCTTACAAGCTGAGTGGACAATCATAATGAATAATGATGTGATTGTGAGTAAAGATTGGATTGAAAGTTTGATTACAGTGGCAGAGAAAAATAACCTTAAGATAATCTCACCATCGTTAATTGAAGGTAGCCTTGATTATAACTTCGATGAATTTTCTGAAAGTGCTAGCCTAAAAATGCAAAATGCAATGCGGTTAGGCGGGCACCATGCAGTGTGTTTAGCAGTGCATCAGTCCGTTTGGCTAGAGATAGGCTATTTTCAACCTATTCCCAAATTATTGGGTTATGAAGACACTATGTTTTTTAATGAGGTTGCTAAGGCAAATATTGCTACGGGTATCACAGGCGCTGTATGGCTGCATCACTTTGGCTCAATCACGCAAACTGCTATGAAAAAAGAACGTGGCTTGTCTCAAAAAGACAATCTTGGCGATCGCCAAAGTTATCGATTATTAAAGCAAAGCTGGTTTGCGCGCAAATGCAATAAAATTAAAAAGAATAGAAAATTAAAAGTTTGGCTAAATACAGAGCTCACTACATACGGTATGTCATTGCATGGCACACGTGTAAAGAGTAATTTTGTTTGGCAATAATAATGAAGCCTAGACTTTCGGTCATTATCATTACAAAAAATGAAGCACATGATATTCGCGACTGCCTAGCTTCTATTGCATGGGCAGATGAAATCATTGTTTTAGATTCTGGTAGTTCAGATGATACTGTAAGGATTACTAGTGAATATACCAATCAAATTTACCATGCCACAGATTGGCAAGGATTTGGTGTACAAAAAAATCGTGCTTTAGCTTACGCTACTAAAGACTGGGTATTATCGTTAGATGCAGACGAAAGAATAAATGAGCTACTGCAAAAAGAAATTATCTCAGCATTACAGTCACCCAATTTTGATGTTTATTACATTCCGAGACTCTCTAGCTTTTGTGGGAAATTTATTCATCATTCAGGTTGGAGACCAGATTATGTTGCGCGGCTCTTTAAACGCGGAGCCGCTGAATTTAGCAATCATCTAGTGCATGAGCGCTTAATATTTAAAACTCATGCTGGTTATCTAAATCAGTCATTGCTTCATCTTAGTTATAAAAACCTTGATGAGGTATTAGAGAAAATGCAGCGCTACTCCATGCTAGGCGCTGCAGAACTTTTTGCTAAGAACAAACGCGCAACTTTAACAAGTGCCATTTTCCATAGT
>JAYTHN010000015.1:0-2083 GCA_043732505.1 Methylotenera sp. | reverse complement strand
CTCAAGCAACGCTGACAAGTCGTAGTTAAATTGGTAGCAATTGAAAGATCTAAAAGATGCTGACCTGCGACATCAACCTTACCTTGCAATTGATAGTTAATCGTACCTGTAGGACGGTTGCTAGAATGAGAGTTTTCAGCCGAATGTACAAGCAACTCATTGAGTCTTGGGCAGTCTGCAAGCGACAACTCGCCGGCTAAGTGCTCTTTTTTCTTGGCAAAAGCAATATTGTCGATAAAAAATGGTTGATTAGTCATAGCCTAATGTTCTTAAATTGTGATTAAAATTGAATGATGGGGATTTAGCTCTTAGCATGCCCATGTTATAATCGGCCGGTTTGAGTGACAAATTAAGGCTTTTATAGTGTTCAAAAAGATTCTTGTAGCTAATCGTGGTGAAATCGCAGTGCGTATTGTACGCGCTTGCTCAGAAATGGGCATTAAGTCTGTGGCAATTTATGCGGATGCGGACCGTCAAGCTTTGCATGTTAAAAAAGCAGATGAAGCCTATAACATTGGTGCAGACCCAGTGGCAGGTTACTTAAATGCGCATAATATCGTTAACTTGGCAGTTGCTTCTGGTTGTGATGCATTACATCCAGGTTACGGATTTCTTTCAGAGAATCCTGAACTTGCTGAAATTTGTGAACGTCGTGGTGTTAAGTTTATCGGGCCAAATGGCGCTGTGATTCGCCAAATGGGCGATAAGATTCAAGCTAGAAACGCCATGACTGGCGCTGGTATACCATGTACCCCAGGCAGCGATGGTAACTTAGCCAATTTGGAAGAAGCTGTCGCTTTAGCTGCGAAAATCGGTTATCCAGTGATGCTTAAGGCAACCAATGGCGGTGGTGGTCGTGGTATTCGCCGTTGCGATAGTGAAAAAGAATTATTAAGTAATTACGACCGTGTTATCTCTGAAGCAAGTAAAGCGTTTGGAAAGCCTGAAGTATTTTTAGAAAAATGTGTTGTGAATCCAAGGCACATTGAAGTACAAATATTGGCAGACTCACAAGGTAACGTGATTCATTTGTTTGAGCGCGACTGCTCTATTCAGCGCCGTAATCAAAAACTAATTGAAATCGCACCTTCCCCACAGTTAAGCCAAGCACAGCGTGAATATATTGGTGGTTTAGCAGTCAAGGCAGCTAAGGCTGTCGATTATGAAAATGCAGGTACTGTTGAATTTCTATTAGATACTGATAACACCTTTTACTTTATGGAAATGAACACACGATTGCAGGTTGAGCATACGGTGACAGAAACGATTACTGGTATTGATATCGTGCAAGAGCAAATTCGTGTGGCGTTCGGTTTACCATTGCAATATCAGCAAAAAGATGTTCAGTTCCGTGGCTATGCCATGGAGTTTCGCATCAATGCAGAAGACCCTAAAAATGATTTTCTACCAAGCTTTGGTAAAATTACTCGTTATTACGCACCAGGTGGCCCTGGAGTTCGTATGGATGCTGCGATCTACACAGGTTATGAAATTCCGCCTTATTACGATTCTATGTGTGCAAAACTTACTGTATGGGCGCTAGACTGGAATAGTGTCATTGAACGTGGACGCCGTGCTTTGGATGATATGTTGATCTATGGCGTTAAAACGACGATTCCTTACTATCAGGAAATTTTGAAACACAAAGACTTTAGAAACGCGGATTTTAATACCAGTTTTGTAGAGTCGCATCCGGAACTCACCAATTATGCCAATGAAATTCCGCCAGAAGTTATTGCAGCGGCCATTTCTGCGGCAATTGCAGCGCATGAAGGTGTGTAATTAAATTCTTAAATCTAGCATTTTTATTTTAAGTTTTTTATTTTTAAAACAATTAGTTAAATATATAAATTAAAAAGTTACTTTATGTCAAATACACCAGCAGCTAAAATAAAAGTTACCGAACTAGTCCTTCGCGATGGTCATCAATGTCACATCGCAACACGTATGCGTACTGAGGACATGTTGCCCATCTGTAGTAAATTAGATGCGATTGGATTTTGGTCCTTAGAAGCTTGGGGTGGCGCAACTTTTGATACCTGTGTACGTTACCTTAAAGAAGATCCATGGGAACGTTTGAAGT
>JAYTHN010000014.1:0-2083 GCA_043732505.1 Methylotenera sp. | reverse complement strand
GGACTCTGTTTCTTATCACTATAGTCGGCATTCACTATTACTACCTTATTTTACTGATGCTTAGCTCAATCACATTCATTAAGAATATATCACAAGGTAAAAAATTAGTGACTAATTTTAATCAGTCAATATTTACAATTGGGCACACTATTGCCGCGTTGACTTATTAAATGAGAACTGTTATCATTTGTATTTGTATATAAACTTACTAAAAAATTTAGGGTGAATTTTTATTATGCTAAACCATACCAAGCCTAATGCTGATAAAACTGACGCTAAAAATGGAGTGATCACTGTAGCAAGATCTATCACAAGCAAAGCATTATTTGCAGGTGAGCGAGAAATGGTGATTCAACATGCGGGACACGAATATTGTTTGCGTCTGACTGCTCAAGACAAGTTAATTTTAACTAAATAATAAAGTAATTCAGTCCATCACTGGAGCTAATATGCTGCCTAATTTAAAGTTGGTCGTCAATACTCAGCAATCGCAAGATGATTCAACTGCAACAGAATACCAATTAAATATACAAAATTTGGTACCAAAACGTTCTATGCCTATCAACGCAGATAAGCAAAATGCCTCTTATTTAATGCTGGCCTTAGTGATACTGGTGTATGTTGCTGGCATGATTTGGCTAGCCAATGCAAAATCTACCTTACCAGTGATTAAAGACCCTATGCCGCCGATGGTAGTAAGTTTGGTTAATAGTCCGTCACCTGAGCCGGAAGTTTTCCCGCTGGTGCCAACGCCACCACAGCCTGTTGTAAAAAAACAGCCTATTGTTAAGCAAACACAACCAACGCCTAAACCAGTTGTTGCAGAACCAGAAACTAAAGATGTGATTGCAGTCACCGAATCACCGCCCACATCGATGGCGCCAGTTGTGGAGGCAAAGCCACCGGTTGTCGCAGAGTCGCCACAACCAAAAGTTGAGCCAGAGCCTGTATTAGAGCCGCCACGCTTCGGTGCAGCCTATTTACATAATCCTGCACCAGAATATCCATCAACTTCGCGTCGAATGGGTGAGCAGGGACGGGTGTTATTACGTGTACTAGTTTCAACAAAAGGCGATGCTGAAAGTGTGCAATTGGAAGCGGGTAGCGGTTCAAGCAAACTAGATCAAGCAGCCATGGAGGCTGTAAAAAAATGGCGTTTTATTCCAGCTAAACGCAATAATCAAGCGATTATTGCCTATGTATTAGTACCAGTGAAGTTTTCACTTGAGAATTCTTAATTGGGCATCAAAGAATTAAAAAAACGAATTTATAAAATGTAGAGACAGGAGTTTTAAAAATGCAAAACGAGTATGAATTTAATAGTTTGGAATTTATCACCAAAGGTGGCGTGGTGTCGATGACTGTAGCCATTATCTTATTGGTGATGTCAGTTTCTAGCTGGTATTTAATCGTTACAAAAAGTGTGCAGATGTTGCGTTTGCGTGCTGCATTTAAAGCGTACACACAAAACTTTGGGAATGCCCCAAATTTAACGTCTGCAGTTAAACAAGAAGGCAATATAGCATTAGCAAATCTGGTTAAAAAATCTATTGCGGCAGCCGAGCATCATCAACAATATGCTCATAAAATTAATGGTGATGATAAAAAATCAGACTTAATCACAGAAGATGAGTATATAGCACGTGCAATGAATCGCAGCATTACTGAAGAAAGTGCAAAAATGGAAAATGGGCTAACGGTATTAGCTTCCGTGGGTAGTGTTTCGCCATTTGTTGGTTTGTTTGGTACGGTATGGGGTATTTATCATGCACTTGCTAGTATTAGCCAAAGTGGCCAAGCAACCTTAGATAGGGTGGCTGGCCCCGTAGGTGAAGCACTGATTATGACTTCACTAGGGTTGGCCGTGGCGATTCCTGCAGTGCTGGCTTATAACGCTTTAGTGCGTATCAACCGCATGCTGGTCGGCCAAATTGAACATTTTGCTTATGAGCTACATGCACTGTTAGTGACTGGTACAGTGATCCACGTTAAAACTAATCCTAATAGAAATAGTAAAGAAAAAACTCAACAAAAAGAGCGTGTATATGCCGTTGAGGTGCCAGCATGATAGGGTCAGGACATG
>JAYTHN010000013.1:0-2095 GCA_043732505.1 Methylotenera sp. | reverse complement strand
TTGAGGCATTATTTGTAAAGCACGATATATCGCCCAGTCTGATGCGTATATTTGTACGCCAGCAAATTAAAGATACTTTACCTGCGCGTATTGATGATGAAAAAGCACTGTTTAGTTACTGTTATGGCGTGGCAGGTGTAATTGGGCAAATGATGCGGCCTATTTTAAAAGCAGATAATGCTTCTACGCCTCATGCTGTTGCCTTGGGGTTAGCCATGCAAATGACGAATATAGCGCGCGATGTTACAGAAGATGCAAAGGCCGGCCGGATTTATTTGCCAGCTAGTTATTTTTCTAAAAAATTAACCTATCAAAATATTGCAGAAACAAGCGAAGCCAATAAAACAGTGATATTTGCAGCCATAAAACGATTATTGTATTTGGCCGACCATTATTATAAGTTTGCAAGGCATGGCTACCTCCTGATTCCATTTAGAAACCGGGTTACAATTCATGTGGCTGCTAATTTATATCAGGCCATTGGTCATAAAATTATTAAGCGCGGTATTACAAGTTATTGGCAAGGCCGTGTGAGTATTAATGTCTGGCAAAAAACGTATTTATCAGCAGCTGCAATTACAGAAACAGTTTTTGCCTTATTAAAACCTAAGCAAGTACATATGCAAGTAAATGACCAAATGACTAATTCAAAGGTTATTCAATTAACGGTTAATCATTTATGCGCACAACATTTAATTATTACGCAGCAAGTCAACGACTTAATTACTAAATCTAATGTTGCCTGATTCCAAACATTTGTTTAAAAGTAATACACAAGAAAACCTTGATGAAACCTTTGATATTGTCATATTAGGTGGTGGATTAGCTGGGCTTAGTTTGGCGGTTGAGATTTGTAAATGCAACCTATTGAGCAGTAATTTTAATCTACTGATCGTAGAGCCTAGAAAAAGCTATGTGAGAGATAAAACATGGAGCTATTGGCGGCAACAACCGCATGCATATAGTTTTTTAGAAACCCATACTTGGCAGCAGTGGCGCATAAGTTATTTGGCAGAATCGGTCATACATACCACTAAAAACTGCGAGCAATACCAATATTGCACAATACCCAGTGATGCTTTTTATCATGATGCTTTGGCTATAATTGCCAAAAATCCATACATTAAGTTGTTACTTGGTAAAACTGCCGAGCTTCAATTTAAAGCTGATAACGGTTCAACAAATAATGTTGCAGAAATTAATGTGCTGTTAAATGATGGTCAAAATGTTACAGCGAAGCATTTTGTGTTCGATTCAAGACCTAAAATAAATAAAGAGCCTTACTTAAAACAACACTTTATGGGTGTGGAAGTGGCGGCTAATAAACCTATTTTTGACCATAAAACGGTTGAGTTAATGGCGTTTCAGCCTAGTGTAAACGGTGTACATTTTTACTATGTATTGCCATATTCCAAAACTAAGGCCTTAATTGAAACGACATGGATTTCAGCAGCTGATAGCGATGAAATTGCACACAAACCATATGCCACAGAAATAGAGGCGTACTTAAAAAATAGCTATCCTGATACGTTATTTAGCTGGCATTTTGTTGAAAGAGGCAGCTTGCCACTGACTATTGCTAATCAAAACCAATGGCTTCAAAAAAATATTATACCAATAGGTGCCAAAGCGGGCACGGCTCGGGCAGCCACAGGGTATGCGTTTTTGCAGACAATTACTGATTCAAGTAGGCTAGCAAAGGACTTAAAAGATTATTTGAGTGCTTATGTAAATAATGAAAAAACATTAATCTCTGCATATAAACAAAAAGTGATTTATCGTTACATGGATATAATTTTTTTAACACTAATACAACATAAAGGGAGCTATAACAACACTATAGACGGTGCTAATATTTTCATGCAATTATTTTCGCGCTGCGCTCCCGTGAGGTTGGTCCGCTTTTTATCCTCAAATGCCACCGTTTGGGATTTTATTTGTGTGATTAAAGCAACACCATTTAAACCAATGGTAGGTTTTTTGGCTAACAAATTTTGTTTGTTAATTGTCAATATTAAAAAATATACATGACCGCAATTACTTATTTTAAATCACAAAGATTTCAGGCCCTGTGGCTTGGTCTCGTTATTTTTGG
>JAYTHN010000012.1:0-2098 GCA_043732505.1 Methylotenera sp. | reverse complement strand
ATAAGTTCGTTTAGGTCATTTTTACTCCTCTATACGATGCATGATGAACATTACGCAGACTACATAATTAACCTTGATTTCAAAGACTAAGAATATTTTTAGAAATTTATATTATTGGCAGAGCCTAATCGTAAACTTCTTTAGCTAGATGCATATATGTATTTAATCCAACCATTTAGAATTCATCAGATAATATTCAGAAATTGTTAAAGTAAATCAGCATTATACCAATTGTACAGAAATCATTAACTGGTTCATCAGCTTTGGGTTTAGTGTAATTTATACGAGACAAGGTGACGGTTAATAGCTATTTTTTGCTAATGGTCATAGTGGCAGTTAGTGCACATTGTTATGTTGGATACCGAACATAACAATGTGCAAATAAATGCTAATATTAGAAATATGTTTATTACTACTCAGCAAAAATACATTACAAAATCTGAGCAACAAACTGATCAGGCTATTCCCTTGACTGTGTCCATTTTAGAGCGTCTTAAATCAGGTACCCATGCGCGGCATGTAGCACTTGAATCAAGAACTGTTCTATTAAACAAAGATTTATCCCGCTCCAATTACAGTCAGTGTTTGCAGCGATTTTTTGGCTATTATGCGCCACTGGAAAAGTGCCTGCTCGAATTTTCAGCTTGGCACGAAGCAGGGTTTGCTTACGATAATCGTTACAAAACTTCTCAAATAGTACAGGATTTACTGGCGCTTGGTTTAACACAAAAAGCGCTGGCGACTATTCCACAATGCAATATCCTTCCGAATTTAAAAACTACAGCGCAGATATTCGGTTGCCTTTACGTAATCGAAGGTGCAACGCTTGGTGGTCAAATTATCAGCAAGCATTTGAATGCTAGCTTGGGATTAACGCCAGATTTTGGCTGCTCGTTTTTTGCTGGCTATGGCAAGCAGACAGGCTCGCAGTGGAAATCTTTTGGCGCATGCTTAACTGCATTCGCCACACAAACAGTTAGCGATGACGAGATTATTGCCAGCGCAAACAAAATCTTTCAAACACTAGATTGCTGGCTTTATCCAGCACAACTAAAAGGCATGCGACAAGAAAGCATGACTCAATATGAATAAGAATGTTGCTGAAGACTTCACCCATCCTTGGGGCAAAGAGCCTTACAGCGTAAAACGCCACGGTATCACCCTCAAAACTTGCGAGAGTGAACCCGTGAAAACACCCGGTTGCATTCAAGCGCATGGTGCTTTGCTGGTGCTGCGGAAAAGTGATTTACACATTCTTCAGGCCAGTGAAAACACATTGCAAATTTTGGGGGTGGCGGCGCGAGAGCTACTAGGTCAACCAGTGGGGCGTGTTGTGGGAGTAACGCGAGAAGCACACTTGCGTACCATGTTAGGGCGAGAAGTACTAGAACACAGCGTAACCTACGCATTCACCTTGTCAGAACGCGCTGGCGAGCCAGCACTTGATGTCTGCACACACACTATTGATGGTGTCGTGGTGCTGGAATTTGAAGCCACGGGCCGGGCAGAGCGTCACCCTGAGGGCAACTTTTTTATGATGGTACAATCTGCAGTCGGCCGCCTTCAAGCCCCTAGCAGCGTGCCTGTCTTTTGCCAGCAGGTGACACAGGAAATTCGCGACATTACAGGGCTCGACCGCGTCATGGTGTATCGTTTTCATGCAGATCAACACGGCGAAGTCATCGCTGAAAGTAAAAGCGATACATTATCACCTTGGCTTGGGCTGCATTACCCGGCGGCAGATATCCCGGAACCCGCGCGCGCGATTTATAAACGCTTATGGATTCGCCCGCTACCCGATGCTACTAGTCCATTGGTGGAACTATTGCCGCTAGCCAACCCAGACAATGGCAAAGCGCTTGATATGACCTATTGTGCATTACGTGGCCCGTCAATAATGTATACCGAGTATTTGACAAATATGGGTGCATCCGCGTCGCTCACCATGCCCATCATGCGAGATAATGAGCTGTGGGGGCTAATTGCCTGTCAACACAATAGCCCAAAACAGTTCCCCTATCAGGTGCGTTCCGCCTGTGAGCTATTAGCACAAGTGGCTTCGTTGCAACTCAAGACGGCAGAATTTGCAGAACAGCTC
>JAYTHN010000011.1:0-2099 GCA_043732505.1 Methylotenera sp. | reverse complement strand
ACAAAGCCAAGGGTAGAGCGACGGCTACAGGTTGGCAATGAACTATGGCAGGTAGTGATGTATTGTTTAAGACAAGGCGACTCACCCGAGCAAATTGCTGGCACACTTAAAACTGTGAGCGCAGACTTTCCTAACTTATAGGTTTCGCATGAGACCATCTACAGCGCCATTTACTTGATGCCCTGCGGTGAACTGCGGACAGAGGGGATTGGCTAGTTGCACTTTTTGCACTTCAACCTTGAAACCGCCCATTCTTGTTATAGCTTTTCGCTTTTTAAAACTTGATTCAATGGGGTTTGATTAAAACTGCATCAGTGCTTTTCTAATCTCTGTTTCATCTAAACCTTTACCAATAATCACAATACGTGAAATCGGCTCATCTTCATCCCAGCCATTTAATAAGGTTGGTGGATAAGGCGTGAAATGCACCGCATGAATCGCTAAAGGTGCGGTTTGGTCTTCTGCATGAATAATGCCTTTTAGGCGCAATAGATTTTTGCCATAGGTTTGGCAAAACCATAACAAATGCGGCTTTAACTGTGCCCAATTGAGTGGTTTTGGCATGAATACGGTAAAGGTCACAATGTCATCATCATGTGTTTTTTGTGGGAGTGTTCTTTTGGGTAATTTGGCTTTTAGTGGTGCTCTTAACCAGCGCTGTGGCTCAGGTTGCTTAGTAGCAATGTCAAATAAGCCGATGTCAATCACGTAACTTGGGTCTAGCTCGCCATGAGTTATTGTATGTTGCGTAGCACCTAGGTTAATGGTGATGAGTTTCTCCTTTAATGCCGTTACTTTCGTTGCGCTTGCTAAATCTGTTTTGGTCAGTACTAATACATCTGCCACAGCCACTTGTTTTAAGGCTTCTACGTTATCTTCAATTTGCTGTAAGCCATAAACACTGTCTATCGTGACCACCACAGCGTCTAATCGGTAAGTAGATTCTATAACAGGTTCATTCATTAAATTAGCCAGTATGGGTCCAGGGTCGGCGATGCCTGTGGTTTCAATGACTAAGCGTTTAAATTCAGGAATTGCTTGTAATGCGCGTTTGAAAAAAAGATCGCGCATAGTATCTGCAAGCTCATTTTTTAGCGTGCAACACAAACAACCTGAACTTAGTAATACCGTATTATCAGCAATATGCTCGTTATCAATATTTTGAGCTAGATTACTATTTGCGAAAATCTGGTCTAACCCGGCATCACCTAACTCGTTAATAATAATGGCGGTATCGCGCATTGCAGGGTCATGCAATAGTTTATTCAAAAGCGTAGTTTTACCACTGCCTAAAAAGCCAGTCAGCAGGGTGACAGGAATGCGTTTATCCATGGGTATTGATTACTTTGAAAATGAACAGTTAATATAGAATATAGATTGATATTTGATTTTAGCTGAATAAATTGGATTAAGTAGTTTCTTCTGTTAAGTCTTCGATTGTTGCAGATTGGTCATGTATGATTCCATGCTGGAATAGGGTCAGAAAATAATTTCTAAGTTTCCATGTTAGGGGTTTTTAGTGTTCTTGTAAATGCGCCAGACATTTCTTTAGCTGTTAATAAACATTGATCAAAGGCTGCAATAATCCCGGCTTTATTTATATCTATGCCTATGAGTACAAGCTCTTGTTGCCTATTGCCGAATGGTTCTTGCCAGCGAGCGTTAATCGTTGTGAGTTCCTCTGACTCTTCAGTCCAATAGACATTTGGTGTTGCCGCCCACCAAAAGCCAGCTAATTCGTTACGCGAAATCGCGCCAGCTTGAGACCAGTTACCTCAGTGCTCTGGTCGTGTGGCTAACCAAAAAATTACCTTTAAAACGTATCCCGCCTGACCATTCCTTATCAAACTAATCCCACAAGAGTTTTGGATGAAAAGGTTTACTCGTGCGATAAACAAAGCTAGAAATTCCATACTCTTCAGTTTCTGGAATATGTTCGCCGCGCAACTCTTTAAGCCAATCTGGTGCGTCTTGTGAAGCTTCAAAATCAAATCGACCTGTATGCAACACATGGTCTAAGCTCACTTTACCGAAAGTGCTATTTACAATATCAGACCGTGGATTAAGCTTATGAAGTATGCTTTCTAGCTTTATTATTT
>JAYTHN010000010.1:0-7277 GCA_043732505.1 Methylotenera sp. | reverse complement strand
GGCTTCTTGTAGTTCGATAGCAGGCTGTCAATTAAATCATTGGGTAAAGCTTTGGGTAAGGTCATTTTTAATCCATTTCTGAAAATAGTAGTTTCCTGCAAAAGGACGTTTACACAAAATTATTTACACCCTTAAAACTGGGCTAGATCAGTTCAGCCAGCCATCCAAGTTGCCGCAGCTAAACGCAGGATTGTGATAATTTGTTAACAAGACAAGAGTGCTATGGCACAGGGTCGTGCATTCGGACCAAAGACATTGGCTTGATGATGCGCTTCGAATACGCTCTTTCAAATAGCGCATGAACTGCTAAAAAAAACTGATCACTTAAAAGTAGCCATATTACATGGCAAGCTTTTTCTAACTTGCCATAAGACGATAGACGAAGTGTGAGATTGGCTGATATTCTCTAGTCACAGCAACATACATTCAACGCTGCGATGCTATTTGAAGAAACGTGGTTTGACAATGCAGCAGAAAAATAAGCATCATCACAACTTTTTTGGACGCTATTTTACGACACAAGGTCAGCCCGCTAACTTCATCAACTAATGGGCTTTGTCATGGTTTAAATTTATATTTTTAGTGAGTTGATCTAGAATAACGCCACAAAAATGCAATATTCAATTCATGGCTAGTTGAATAGTAATTCGAGTACCTTCGTCTGCATTACTCTCCACTAATATGGTGCCTTGATGAAGATTCACAATCATTTGCACCAGATATAAACCGACTCCCATGCCTGCGATATTGCTCACATTTGAACCTCGATAATAGCGCTCAAACACATATTCTATATCCTCTTTCGAAATCCCAATGCCACAGTCTTGCACAAAAACAACAGCTTTATCGAGCTCCCGATAACAGCCTATTGTGATAGCGCTGCCCGTTGCTGAGTACTTGATTGCGTTAGCGATTAAATTGCTGAAAACTTGATGTAGCAGTCTTGGGTCAGCTGTGATTTCTGGCAATTCATGCAAATTTTCTATCAAACAAACGCCTGAAGAAATATCACGATATAGCTGACAAACCTCAGCTAACAACTTTGGTAGGTCAAATGATACCAATCTAATATTTAATCCTGTATCTGTGTCTATGAGTTGAGATGAATTTAACAAACCATCCATCAGACTAGTGATACGCATTACCGCACCTCTTATTTTATTTGAGCGATCAATAATATCCTGCGGCTGTAAACGATCTTTCATTTTAATCATACGTTGGGCATGGCCATCAATAATAGTCAGCGGCGTACGAAATTCGTGAGAAGCCATTGCAACAAAGTTACGCTGTGTTTGTGTGATTTTTCGCTCGTGCAGTAACGCTTTTTCTAATGCTGCTGCTTGTTCCGCAAGAATTTTTTTACTATTAATTAGGGCAACTGCATTGTCCCGAAATACCACTACTGCTCGTGCCATTTCACCAATAGCATCAGGTCTAGTGGTCCCAATAATATCCTGATTGACTTCCTCTTTGGCAAGCTGATGCATACGATTTGCCAATATAAGTAAAGGGTTAGAAATAGTGCGTGTGACATATAAAACGGCAACAACAATCACCATAACCGCAAATATAATGGCCGTAATAATTAATAACCGTGCTTGCTGATAAGTTGACGTCATTAGATTACTTGCCATATTCGCACTGCTCATATTGTGGCTTGTGAGCTTATTCAAGGTATCACTAGTATTGTTAAAAGAATCTCTGGAGCTTGATTTGTAGATTTTGACAGCACGGGCTTTCGCTGTTGTTTTTGATAACTCCAATACAGTTTTAGAATAGCTTAAATACACATTCCATTGATGTAAGAAGCTGTTATACAACTTAGTATCGGCAGTGTCATGAGGTATTTTTTCATAGCTAAGGCAAGATGCAGAAATTTGCTGCTCTAGCATATGAATAGCCTGCTCGTTGGCAGAAAATTCGGCTTGATTTGAAGATAGTAATTGTGTTCCCTCCGCAGTGCGATAATCGGAAATAAAGTTATTGAGGTCACCCAGTATGCGTGTGGTCTGTAGCCAGCGTAAACTTATATCCCTAGAAACAACATTCACATCACCTAAACGACTGATACTAAATATACCAAGAATAGTGACCACAGTAAGAAAAAGTAAAAATACCAATGAAAGCCTAACTTTGATGGAGCTAGGGTATATTGCAAAAATCAGGCCTTGTATCGATAAAGATAAATATTGCATCATATATTGGTCTCATTTTGAATATTAATTTTCATCCTTTTCAAAGCTTATATTATTTTTCATGCCTAAATTATGCTAATTTGAATAAATAATTTGAAATCATGATAGATCATTTACTAAATTGGAGGTGCTCAGTTGAATCCAGTACAGCATAAAATTTTATATATTGAAGATGACCCGGATACCTCAGCCTTGGTCGCTGAAGAATTAACTGAGCGTGGCTATGAGATTTATGTTGCATACAACGGTCAGGAGGGCTTGAGTTCAATATTACGCCACAATCCAAATGTAGTGATTTGTGACATCAGCATGCCGGTCATGTCTGGTTTTGAGTTGTTGGAGAAGCTAACCGCGATTACGCCTAGATTTAATAATATGCCATTTATATTTCTTACGGCATTGATTGATCGAGAAATTCAATTAAAAGGACGTCGGCTGGGGGCTGATGACTTTGTTACCAAACCTATAGACTTTGATGTACTAGGCTTAATCATCAAAGCCCGTTTAGCAAGAGTGGCTAGAAATGACCTTTGGTCTAAGGCTATTACGCTTACTGAACGTGAGATTGAGACGTTAACATGGTCTGCTAGAGGTAAAACGTCTAGTGAAATTGCTATGATTATTGGCTTGACTAAGCGTACTGTCGACTTTCATATTGAAAATTCTAGACGTAAACTTGATGTTGCTACACGGACTGAAGCGGTAGTTAAAGCAGCTTCTGGAGGTCTTATTGAGCCATAAACAAGGGTTGCTAAATACTTTTATGACCTTATTAGTGTAAATGCCTCTAGCCTTTATTACTGTGACTTGTGACAGTTTCCCTTGATTAAATCTATCTTTAATATGCATTCATTTTCCGTGGCTTAAAATCCCTTCTGCTAATTTGACTGGTCAGTAATTTTGATTATTAGTCCATTTAGATCAAAGGATTATTTGTTTGGATGTCATGCTTTATCGAGGTGGATTTGATGCTAGTAACAAAGAAAGTTTTTTTCATTAGTGCCGTTGTCGTGCTAACTGCAGCAGGCTCATATTACTTTGCTACATCTGTCAATGAAAATGCTGTGTCAAAAGGGCGTGAGGAGACCTCTTTAATGGCGGCTCACTCATCAGATGTAGTGATAGTGGATAATACACTAGCCAATAAAATTTCTATTGTAAGAGCAAAACCTCATGACTTTTCTTCACAGAGTGAAGCCTTTGGCTATATCGATTTTAATCAAGATCAATCTGTTCAAGTATTTCCGTCATATCAAGGACGAGTCATCCAAGTGTTGGCAAAAGCGGGTGACAGTGTTAAAAGAAGCCAAGCGTTGTTTACCATCGACAGCCCTGATTTAGTGCAAGCGGAGTCATTACTCATTTCCACTGCAGGACTGTATAACATAGCCACAATAGCGTTATCCCGAGCACGGAAAATGATTGAAATTCAAGCTAATGCACAAAAAGATTTAGATCAAGCAATATCTGACCAGCAAACTGCTGAAGGCAATTACCAAGCCGCCTATGACATGGTGCGAATTTTTGGCAAATCAGATATAGAAATTAATAAAATTATAGCTACTCGTAAAGTTAACGGCGAGTTAACAGTAAAAAGCCCATTTGCTGGAAGAGTGACATCGAGAAATATCTCTGCAGGTTTAATGGCAGCGCCCACTGGACCATTAGCACCGTTTACTGTTGCTGATATGTCTAAAGTATGGATGGTGGCTAATGTTTCAGAAGACGATTTACCTGAGTTACGCAATGGCCAATTAGTTTCAGTCGCGGTAACAGCCTATCCAGGACGGCTATTCCAGGGAAAAATTACTAATATTGCAGCAGCGGTGGACACGGCCACTCACCATATCGCAGTTCGTTCAGAGATTGTTGATTCAAATAACGTGCTGCGCCCTCAAATGCTGGCTAATTTCATTATAAAAACAGGCAAGCCTTTGCATAGCGTTGCTATTCCTATCAATGGTGTTGTGCGTGAAGGCGATGGCACTATGGACATTTTTGTAACCACTGACGGACATCACTTTAAACGCCGTCAAGTTAAGCTAGGCTTAGAGCAAGACGGTTATGCTCAGATTATTAAAGGGCTCTCTCCTGAAGAGGATGTTGTTGCGGATGGTGCACTTTTCCTTAGTAATGCCTTAGCGTTGCAAGCTAGATAAACTAAATCTAGCCATCATTTATAAAAGAGCCTACCTTGCTAAGAAGCCTAATTACCTTTGCTTTAACACGCAGACCTATTGTTATGATTGGTCTATTCATTTTTGTGGCTGCAGGACTTATGGCTTTTGCTAAGCTTAATATCGAGGCTTATCCTAATCCTGCTCCAGTTATTCTTGAAATCACTGTGCAGTCTCCCGGCTTATCAGCGGAAGATATGGAGCGTTACTATACGCGTGCATTAGAAGTAGGTCTGGCAACAACGCCAGGCGTAGAAAATATCCGCTCTACCTCATTTTATGGCCTGTCGTTTGTAAGGGTGACTTTTAAATATGGCATTGACTATTACTTTGCTTACACGCAGGCTGCGTTGAGCTTGCAGCAAAATGTTAATTTACCTAATGGTGCTCAGTCACAGATTCAATCCTCTAGTTTAGTTGGCGAAATTTTACGATACCAATTAGTTGGTCCCGAACATTACGGGCTCACTAACCTACGTAGTTTGCAAGATTGGGTAGTCACCCGCAGACTTTTGACTGTGCCTGGCGTTATGCAAGTAGTCACTTGGGGTGGTACTACTAAAGATTACCAAGTAGATGCCGACTTACATAAACTTGAAGGCTACGGCATTACCTTACCTCAACTTATAAGCGCTATTGGTAATGCTAATACCAATGTTGGAGGTCGCACGGTTAATATTGGACAGCAATCGGTTAATATTCGCGGTGTAGGCTTGCTCAAAGATAGCGCTGATATTGGTAATATTGTGCTGAGCCAATCTAACGGAACACCCATTTTAGTGAAAGATGTTGCAAAGGTTACGATAGGTTATTTACCTCGATTAGGCAATGCTGGTCGCGACAAAGAAGACGATGTTGTAACGGGAATAGTGGTGATGAACCGTACATTACAAACCAACGAAGTTGTTGAGCGTGTAAAAGCCGAGGTCGATAAAATAAATAGTGATGGCACTTTACCGACGGGGGTGAAAATGGTGCCTTTTTATGATCGCTCCACCTTAGTTGGCGTTACAACGCAAACGGTATTACACAATCTTATTTTCGGCTGCTTATTGGTATTCTTTATTCAGTGGATATTTTTGGGAGATTTACGCAGCGCAATTATCGTTAGCGCCAATATTCCTGTTGCACTATTTTTCAGTATTATAATATTGGTAGTGATGGGAGATTCAGCTAACTTACTCTCTGTAGGGGCTGTTGATTTTGGTATTATTGTAGATTCGGCAGTGATATTGGTAGAGAATATTTACCGAAACTTTCAAAAATCATCACAAGAACGTCAGGCATTGCTTGACCATAATGCTGAAAGCCAATTTGATTCAGACATTCAAAATGTTTCTAAACGATCTATTAGCATGCGCTTAAGGTTAATTTATACCAGTGCCATTCAAGTAGATAAAGCTGTACTATTTTCTTCAGCGATTACTGTTGCTGCATTTATTCCATTATTTACTATGCAAGGCGTTGAAGGTCAAATATTCAACCCCATGGCACGCACTTACGCCTACGCATTATTCGGTGCGCTACTAGCAACATTTACCATTACGCCCGTACTCGCTTCATTTTTATTACCTGATCATATTGAAGAATCTGAAACGATTATCGTCCGTACGATACGCCGTGTTTACTCCCCAGTATTACGCTGGGCGCTGCAAAAACGTAAATTGACTGTTAGTTTAGGATTACTTTTTTTATTACTTGCAGGAATATTATTGCCGAGAATTGGTACTGAATTTCTGCCCGCGCTTGAAGAAGGTAATCTATGGATAAGAGCTACCATGCCAACGACAATATCCTTAGAAGCGGGTATGGACAAAGTGAACCGTATGCGTCAAATTCTGAATAGTCATCCTGAAGTGATTACTGTTGTTTCTCAGCATGGCCGACCTGATGATGGCAGTGACGCTTCTGGTTTTTACAATGTGGAACTATTCGTTCCTTTAAAACCTTTTGACGAATGGCCAAAAGGTTATACCAAGGAAATGTTAGTAAAAGCGTTGGAAAATCAATTCAGCAAAGAGTTTACGGGGGTTGAATTTAACTTTTCTCAGTATATTCAGGACAATATTGAGGAGGGTCTATCTGGAGTTAAAGGTGCCAACTCGGTAAAAATTGTCGGTCCAGACTTATCAACATTAGAGAAGCTATCCGATCAAGTAATGCACGAAATGAAGCAAGTTAAAGGTGTTGCTGATTTAGGTGTTTTCCTTGTCTTAGGCCAACCTAATTTTAATATTACGATAGACCGCGTTAAAGCCGCTCGTTATGGTTTGAATTCTGGAGATGTTAATGCAGTAATACAAGCAGCCGCAGGCGGAACGCAAGCTACGACTATATTAGAAGGTGATCGTCAGTTTCCTCTCACAGTGCGAGTTGCCCCACAATACCGCACTGACCTAAACGCCCTGGCTAATATCAAAGTAAGTTATGTGGCGAGCAATGGAGTTACTGCGTTTATTCCACTGCGTGCCCTAGCCACCATTACTACTGATACAGGGGCATCTTATATTTTTCATGAACATAACCAGCGCTATATTCCAGTCAAATTTAGTGTCCGCGGCCGCGATTTAGGCAGCACAGTGGCCGAGGCACAAGCGCGCATCCAAAAAAATGTAGTCATGCCGATTGGTTATCATATTGACTGGGCTGGAGAGTTTGAAGAGTTACAACAAGCAAAAAAACGCTTAGAAATTGTTGTGCCAATTGCAATCGGCACGATTCTGGTATTGCTCTATATATTATTTAACTCATTTCGAGATAGTTTATTAACGCTTGCTGCGATTCCATTCTCAATTGCTGGTGGTATTGTTGCGCTTTATGTCAGTGGCTTAGAACTTAGTATTTCGGCTGCAATAGGATTTATCTCCTTATTTGGTGTTTCGGTGATGAATGGGATTTTAATTAT
>JAYTHN010000009.1:0-2118 GCA_043732505.1 Methylotenera sp. | reverse complement strand
TTAGTTTGTTATTAGAGCATTTAATCATTGTCACTATACTCATTAGTCGTCTAGCCCTGTATACCAAGTAGTTGCGCAATCTCATTAGGGATGCTGTTTTGGTTAATCGCAATGCCCTCCATTGGGATTTTTTAACCAAACAGGTTGCCGCATAGATGCTGGTGCTACCGTGAGCGTTAATATTGGTATAGCTGCCGAGTTGACGGTGTTCGCTACGGTTCGCCACTATCGTTAACTTACTGACTGCTAGATTTTGTGTACATTTGTGCATATAATTTTGTAATGAACGTTGTATTTGACCCGAAGAAATCACAAAGTAATCTAATAAAGCATGGGGTTACCTTTGATGCTGCGACCATCGCTTTGCTTGACCCGCTAGCCTTGGTGATAGAAAACCCTAATACCACTGGCGAAGCGAGTTGGCTGTTAATTGGGACAAGTGATTTAGATTAGTTAACTGTGTTAAACGCTACGCGATGAAGAAACAATTCGTTTGATTTCCGCCCGCAAAGCCACAACCAATGAGAAAAAATATTATGCGCAAAGAATATGATTTTACTAATGCCAAACGGGCATAAGATGTGCCTGTGTTGGCCAAACTTCAAGCTGAAATAGCGGGCAAAATCCGCATTACTATGCGCGTTGATAATGTGGTGTTGAATGCATTTAAACTACGTGCAGAAACCAGCGGTGGCAGTTATCAAATTATGATGAATGAGGCCATGAGCCAATATGCGCAAGGTTTGAGCTTGGCCGATGTAATGCGTGAAACGATTCGTGAGGAATTGCACACGGCTTAATGGTGGTTTGTGCTATATCTTATATAATTCATAAGATGAAAGACCAATATGAGCTCTTTTAAAAAATGATACATATTGGCTATATATAACCAGTTTTATGGTTCAAATATGCCACTGTTGGAAATTTATCACTTTAATTAAAAGTGATAAATATTCTATTAATCATCAGCGGTTGCAGCAATCTTATGAATACTTAAATCTATACCATAAAATTCGGCTTCAGCATTCATGAGGATACCCACTATTTTTTTGAGCATACCATACACAACAGCACCACCAGTAAATGCAACAATGACGCCTAAACTTGTACCTATAAGTTGAGAGGTAAAGCTCACGCCACCCATGCCACCTAATGCTTTTGTGCCAAAGATGCCTGCAGCCAAACCTCCCCATGCGCCACACAAGCTATGTAACGGCCAAACACCTAAGACATCATCAATTTTTAATTGATTTTGTGTGTGGGTAAATGCCCAAACAAATAACATGCCTGCGACTGCACCAGTGACTATTGCGCCTAAGGGATGCATGACATCAGAACCTGCACACACGGCGACCAAACCAGCTAATGGCCCATTGTGCACAAAACCAGGATCGTTCTTACCCATGACTAATGCTGCTAAAGTACCACCAACCAATGCCATGAGTGAGTTAATGGCAACCAAGCTCGAAATGCCTTGTATAGACTGTGCTGAAATTACGTTAAAACCAAACCAGCCAACAGTTAGTATCCATGCGCCTAATGCTAAAAATGGGATATTTGAGGGTGGATGGGCATGCAAACGGCCATCTTTGCCATACCTGCCAGTGCGTGCGCCCAATAAAATCTCTGCGGCAAGTGCAATCCATCCGCCCATAGCATGTACAACCACTGAACCTGCAAAATCATGAAATTTTGCTCCAAATGTAAGATTTAGCCAATCTTGAATCCCGTAATGATTATTCCAAGCTATACCTTCAAAGAATGGATAAACAAAACCTACTAATAGAAATGTAGCGGCAAGTTGAGGATTAAATTTTGCGCGTTCAGCAATACCTCCAGACACGATGGCTGGAATAGCCGCTGCAAATGTAAGGAGAAAAAAGAATTTGACTAACTCGTATCCATTTTTGCGGCTAGCACTTCTGCACCACTGAAGAAATTTACGCCATAAGCAATACTGTAGCCTATAAAAAATAGGCAATCGTTGATATTGAAAAATCAACCATGATTTTCACAAGTGCGTTGACCTGATTCTTTTTACGCACAGTACCAACTTCTAAAAAAGCAAAACCTGCATGCATTGCAAGCACCATTATGGCGCCTAATAAAACAAACAGC
>JAYTHN010000008.1:0-2119 GCA_043732505.1 Methylotenera sp. | reverse complement strand
CTGCATCGATTTCATCTATGAAAATGATACAAGGTGAACTTTTCTTAGCCTGTTCAAACATATCTCTTACCCGTGATGCACCAACACCAACGAACATTTCTACAAAGTCAGAACCTGAAATGGTAAAAAATGGTACTTTAGCCTCACCAGCAATTGCACGTGCTAGTAAAGTTTTACCGGTTCCTGGAGGGCCTACCATCAACACGCCACGTGGAATACGTCCACCTAATTTCTGGAATTTAGTAGGATCACGAAGAAATTCAACAATTTCTGTGACTTCTTCTTTAGCTTCATCACACCCCGCAACGTCAGCAAAGGTTGTTTGATTACTAGCTTCATCTAGTTGGCGCGCTTTGCTTTTACCAAATGAGAATGGACCACCACCTTTGCCGCCGCCTTGCATTTGGCGCATAAAGAATATCCACACACCTACCAACAAAATCATTGGAAACCATGAAACAAAAATACTCATTAGTAATGATTGTTCTTCTTCTGGTTTAGCTTCAACGATTACATTATTTTTAAGCAAATCAGAGACCAACCAAGGGTCAGTAGGTGCAAAGGAATTGAATTTTTTACCGTCATTGGTCGTACCATGCAATACACGGCCATCGATTTGCACTTTTGCAATGCGACCATCTTTTACCTCTTGAATAAATTGTGAATACACAATTTGATTGTCAGCGCTATTCTTTACGCCAGACAAATTAAATATCGCCAATAACACCATGGCTATGGCCAACCAAATGGCAATATTCTTAAATATATTGTTCAAAATTTTGTTCCTTTTTCAAAAGGGGAAATCGAAGTAATCTGTGATGCTAAAGCGTGACTCTTTCTAATTTCAACCGCTATCTAGATTTAACTATCTATGTAATATCGACTTAAATACCATATTACGCTTTTTACAATTTAAAACTTATACGCTATACAATAATTACTAAAAATATTATAACTATCAATAATTTAAGACTAACTATCTTTACGACCCATGCCCAACAAGTACACTTCATTACTTCTACCGCGTGAGGCTTTTGGTTTTCGCGTCACTACTTTATCAAACGTACTGCGCATATTTTTCAATATTTCATCAAAACCTTCACCTATAAAAACCTTGACCAAAAAATTACCGCTTGGTTTCAGCCATTCTTTAGTAAAATCTAAAGCAAGTTCGGTTAAATAGGCGGTACTTGCTTGGTCTACTATAATAATACCTGAGATATTGGGTGCCATATCTGCAATTACAAGGTCAACTTTTTTATTATTTAACTTTTCTTCTAACAATTTTAATACTGATTCTTCACGAAAATCTCCCTGAATAAACTCAACACCGTTGATAGGGTCCATTTCAAGCAAATCTAATGCGATTACCCGACCTTGCCCCTTTAAACGTTGCATAACAACTTGTGACCAACTGCCTGGTGTTGCACCTAAATCTACAATCACCATGCCAGGCTTAATCAACTTATCTTTATCATCAATCTCTGTGAGCTTGTAAGCCGCTCGTGCTCTATAACCTTCTTTTTGTGCACGTTTCACAAATTCATCATTGATATGTTCATGCATCCAAGCTTTGCTGGAAGGTTTTAGTTTCATCTGTTAGACTGTTCGCCTATATAAATCAATAAAATACTACCTGTGAATTCAAAAAAAATTAGCTACTTACGTGGTCTTGCACATTCCTTAAATCCAGTCGTCATGATTAGTAACAAAGGCTTATCAGAGAATGTTTTGAAAGAAATTAACATCTGCCTCGATGCCCAAGAGCTCATTAAAATTAAAGTAATGATGGATGATAAATTACTGCGCACTCAAATTTTAACTGATATTTGTGAACAAACCAGTGCGATTGCGGTTCATCATATTGGGAAACAATTAGTAGTCTACCGTCAATCAACTAAACCAAAAATTGTTGTGCCTCAGAAATAATTCCTGCTAACTAGCCCTGTAAAATTAAGTATAGATCTAGTAGTTATAAAATTTAATGCTTTATAAAGTAACCATCTGAATTTATTGTCTAGACTTTAATTCCTGGCCCTTAATACCAAGACAAATCCTAGCAAGCATTGTGCGACATAAGCAATGCTTGCAACACCGTGCCAAGTATTAAACCGATTAG
>JAYTHN010000007.1:0-2125 GCA_043732505.1 Methylotenera sp. | reverse complement strand
GATTTTCCAATTTTACGTGAGCTAGTGAATGGTCGTCCACTAATTTGGTTTGATAACGCCGCAACCACGCAAAAGCCGCAAGCGGTAATTGATAGAATTTCATACTTTTATGAGCATGAAAATTCTAATATTCACCGTGCTGCGCACGAGCTTGCTGCACGGGCGACGGATGCTTATGAGGATGCGCGTGAATCGGTACGTCGATTTATTAATGCAGGTTCAGTAGATAACATTGTATTTGTGCGTGGAACCACTGAGGCGATTAATCTTGTTGCTAAAACTTGGGGTATGAAAAACTTAAGCGAAGGTGATGAGATTGTGATTTCACATCTTGAGCACCACGCTAATATTGTGCCTTGGCAACAGCTTTGCCAAGAAACGGGCGCTAAGTTAAAAGTAGCGCCTGTGGATAATTCAGGGCAAATATTGTTAGAAGAGTACCAAAAATTACTGACGTCTAAAGTCAAATTGGTATCGTTTACGCAGGTATCAAATGCGCTTGGAACTGTAACACCGGCGGCTGAAATGATACAAATGGCGCATCGTGTAGGTGCTAAGGTGTTGTTAGATGGTGCACAATCTGTGTCGCACATGCGTACTGATGTGCAAGGCTTGGACGCAGACTTTTGTGTGTTCTCAGGCCATAAAATATTCGGTCCAACAGGTACAGGCAATATTGCTGATGCAGTGGGTTTAGGTGCAGCGATTGAGTATGTTGAGCGCATTGGTATTGATAATATTGCGCGTTATGAGCATGAGTTATTAGTCTACGCAACAGCGGCATTGAACAAAGTACCAGGTCTGCATTTGATTGGTACGGCGCAAGATAAAGCAAGTGTGTTATCTTTTAACTTAGAAGGTTATAAGAGCGAAGAAGTGGGTGCAGCATTAAATCAAGAAGGCATTGCGGTACGCTCAGGCCATCATTGCGCACAACCTATTTTGCGACGTTTTGGTGTTGAAACCACTGTACGACCTTCATTGGCTTTCTACAACACCTACGCTGAAATTGATGTGTTAGTGAATGCTTTGCTAAGACTTAGTTCTCACAAAAGCCCGCAAGGTCTGTAGTGCTAAAGTGTGCAAAAAATAATTAAAAAAATTCCGGTAACTTTTAAGAGTTACCGGAATTTTTTTACTAAGCTTTTGTTAGCTGGTATTTACTTAGTATTTTCTACGAGCAAAGATTTTTTACTGAAATACCAATCCACTGTCTCATAACCTTCTCCAGCACGTGCTTCAGCAGCTTCTTGTGTGGCGGGAGCAGGTACAATCACCTTGTCGCCTTTTTTCCAACCTTCAGGGGTGGCCACTTTGTATTTGTCCGCGACTTGCAATGCTTCGACGACTCTTAGAATTTCCTCAACAGAACGCCCAGTAGTGAGCGGATAGTAGATAAAGGCACGTATCAAACCTTGATCATCAATGATAAAAACTGCACGTACGGTAGCGGTTTGCGATTCGCCAGGATGAATCAAGCCGAATTTAGCGGCTACGTGTCCAGCTCTATCGTCAATGACTGGGAATGGAATGCTTACGCCAAAGTTTTGTTTGATATTGGCAATCCAAGCCAAGTGACTAAAATTACTGTCTTCAGAAATGCCTAATAACTGTACATTGAGTTTGGCAAAATCTTCAGCATATTTGGCAAAGCCAATAAACTCAGTTGTACAAACTGGAGTGAAATCGGCGGGGTGAGCAAATAGTACTACCCATTGTTTGCCTTTAAAATTTGAAAGCTTGATAACACCTTGTGTTGAATTAGCTTCAAAATCAGGCGCTAGTTCATTAATTCTTGGTATACGGGGTAGTTCTGCTGCGTTGCTTGGTTGTAGGTTACTCATGAGGCTTCCTTGCTAGATAAGGCTTAATACTGAAGTTAATTGCGTGGATATATTAGTGATATGTCGAAGCTGGTGTAGCCTCGCAATCACTCTTCGATGTTGGCGCTGTATCAATACTTTGTAAACGATTTCGTAATGCAGTTGCACCGTTCGGTGTGTAGATGACTTTGATGCCACGCTTCATTGCATTCTTTTTCACTTTATGGGTAATAGAATGGCTAATCCAGTTGGTAATCAACACAATAATCTCTGTATCAAATGGAATCACCTTGTTGCTATCG
>JAYTHN010000006.1:0-7378 GCA_043732505.1 Methylotenera sp. | reverse complement strand
CATGAGCATGTTTTATGCTGGGGGTTTGTGGCTAGCTGGGCTAGATATGGCATTACCAATTGGCATGGTTGCAGGGCTATTAGGGTTTGTACCTTATTTAGGCTTTGCGTTAGGCGTCCTGCTCGCTGTAATGGTTGCTGCTTTACAATTTACCAGTATTGGTCAGGCAGTGCCTGTAGTGATTGTATTTGGCTTAGGTCAGTTATTAGAAAGCATGGTGCTGACACCACAATTAGTGGGTACACGTATTGGCCTGCATCCGGTGGTTGTCATTTTTGCTTTATTGGCAGGTGGGCAATTATTCGGCTTTACTGGAGTATTGCTAGCACTGCCTGTAAGCGCTGCGCTGGCAGTGGGATTGCGCCATACCAAAGATAATTATCTACACAGCGATACTTATCTTAAATAAATAGCCATTGCTTGACTCAACGCATGAAACAACTCTTACTTGACATTAAACCGGCGGCACCGCCTACCTTGCATAATTTTGTAATGGGACGTAATGCTGAAGCAGTTGCCAGCTTAAGTGATGTTTTTTCTAATACCGCACAATCGAATTTTATTTACCTCTGGGGTGAAGCTGGCAGTGGCAAAAGCCATCTGTTACAAGCGTGCAAATCACGCAATGCTCATATTGCAGATAATGTACATTTACTCAATGACCAAGGGCAGATTGACTTATTCAACTTATATAACCAACTTAAAGAATCTGGCGGCATATTAATTACAACAGGCTTGCATTCGCCAACACAAATGGGATTACGTGAGGATTTAGCAACGCGATTAGCTTGGGGTTTGGTTTATCAGCTACTACCACTTAATGACGCTGAAAAAGCGTTAGCATTAAATAATCACGCTGCAGAACGCGGTATGCTCTTACCTACTGAAGTGGTAGATTACTGCCTACGTTATTTAAAGCGCGATTTATCTACGTTGATGTCTACTCTAGATGCGGTCGATGAATGGTCTCTCACGACCAAGAAGCCTGTTACCGTGCCCATGTTGCGCCAACTACTGCAATTGAATTTGGAAATTTAGTTGATCACGATGAGTGGTAATTTTTTATTAGTCTCAATCGCCTTTTTTCTAGTCATTTTAAATGGCTTTTTTGTGGCGGCGGAATTCGGCTTAGTTAAAATGCGTGCCACACGCATTCGCACCATTGCAAAAACATTTGGCTGGCGTGGTCGCATGTTAGCTAAAGTACATGTTAATTTAGATGTATACTTATCTGCCTGCCAACTTGGCATCACCTTGGCGTCGCTAGGTCTTGGCTGGGCGGGAGAGCCTGCTTTTGTCGCATTAATAGAACCATTATTAGTTAGTGTAGGCATCACTAGCCTAAAGCTAATTAATGGCGTTTCCTTTGTGGTTGCATTTCTTTCAATCTCCTATTTGCACATTGTGATTGGTGAATTAGTACCAAAATCATTAGCTATTCGCATGTCTGAACGCGTTAGCTTGTGGACTTCCCCAGCCTTATATATGTTTTATTGGGCGATGTTTCCAGCGATATGGCTATTAAATAAGAGCTCAAATTTAGTCATAGGCTTACTTAAATTAAAAACCAAAGCTGGTCACGAGTCACATTACTCTACTGAAGAACTTAAATTAATTTTACGTAGTTCCAGACCAACTGATGAGTTTAGTAACGAAGAATGGAAAGTATTGGCGCAAGCCATTGATTTTAGAGAATTAGAAGTGTCTGATTTAATGCACCCATTTAATGAAGTAGTGGCATTACTTGAGCACGAATCTTTTAATGAAAGTATGGATCGCGTAGTACAACATCGATTTAGCCGCTATCCGATATTAAACGAAGATGGAGTTGTGACTGGCATCGTCCATATTAAAGATATTTTTGTGGCTATACGCAAAAATCCAGCTTTTGAAGACATGAATAGTCTTGCGAAACCAGCACAATTTATTGCCCCTAATACTAACGCTACTGATTTATTTAGAAGGTTACAAAAAGGTGCTCCTCATTTCATGATAGTTGGTTTTGAAAACGAACCGCCTATAGGCTTTATCACTTTGGATAACTTGCTTTCAGCGCTGGTTGGTGACATTCGCGATGAATTTAAACAAGCTATCAACCAATGGACGAAACTGGATGATGGTTCATTGCTTGGTAAAGGCTCATTACCATTAAACACATTAGAACGTACTTTAGGTATTGATATTGAATCTGAAGATGCGGATTCAATTGCAGGTTTGATTCTTTGGGCCTTAGAAGATTTACCAAAAGAAGGTCAGCGCATTCCATTTAAAGCATTTGATGTTGTCGTCAAAAAAATGATTGGTCCGCGTATTTTATTAGTTAGAGTTTATCCAAAAAGTTTATATTATGATTAGAGTGACCGAAATTAAGCTACCGCTTGAGCTTCAGCCAGATGAAGTTGCAAGTAAAATCAAAGCCACATTAATTAAAAAGTTAGCCATTAACGCGGCAGATTTAGTTGAATACACTATTTTTAAACGCGGTATTGACGCACGTAAAGCCAATGCCATTTTGCTGGTGTATTCGTTGGATGTCATTATCAAAGGTGAGGCTAAGGTATTAGCGAAATTAAAAAAAGATCCACATGTAAAGATAGCGCCTGATGTTTCTTACAAGTTTGTGGCTAACGGACCAGTAAGTCTTAAAAATAGACCGATCGTCATAGGTTTAGGGCCTGCAGGGCTTTTTGCCGCTTTAATTTTAGCGCAATCTGGCTTTAAACCAATAGTGTTAGAGCGTGGTAAAGCAGTACGTGAACGCACAAAAGATACATTCAACTTATGGCGTAAAAGTGTACTCAACCCAGAATCTAATGTGCAATTTGGTGAAGGTGGTGCCGGCACTTTTTCTGATGGAAAACTCTGGAGCCAGATTAAAGATCCTAAGCACTATGGCCGTAAAGTACTTCAAGAGTTTGTAAAAGCAGGCGCTCCTGCTGAAATTTTATACATAAGCCATCCACACATTGGTACATTTAGATTAGTGGGAATGGTGGAAGAAATGCGTAACACCATTGAAGCATTGGGCGGTGAAATTCGCTTTCAAGCGAAAGTGGATGATATTGAAGTGGCGAATAATGCTGCAGGACAAAGCGAAGTTCAGGCAGTAGTGTTGGCAAATGGTGAGCGTATTGAAGCTAACCATGTCGTATTAGCAATTGGTCATAGCGCAAGAGACACTTTTAAAATGCTCTATGAAAAAGGCGTTTATATTGAAGCTAAACCATTTTCTATCGGTTTTAGGATCGAGCATCCGCAATCATTAATAGACCATGCGCGTCATGGTCCAAACGCACAAAACCCAATTTTAGGTGCAGCAGACTACAAGCTAGTGCACCATGCAAGTAATGGTCGTAGTGTATACAGTTTTTGTATGTGCCCAGGCGGTACAGTGGTAGCAGCAGCCTCTGAAGAAGGTCGTGTTGTGACTAACGGCATGAGCCAATATTCGCGCAATGAACGTAATGCAAACGCAGGTATCGTAGTGGGGATTACGCCAGAAGTAGACTTCCCAGGGCACCCATTAGCTGGCATGGAATTACAACGTAAATGGGAAAGTCAGGCCTATTTACTAGGTGGCAGTACTTACCAAGCACCAGGACAGTTGATTGGCGATTTTCTAGCCAATCAACCTTCGACCAAGTTTGGTGAAGTAACGCCTTCTTATACGCCAGGCGTGCACTTAACTAATCTAGACACAGCCTTACCTGACTTTGCAATTGCTGCAATTCGTGAAGCGATTCCGCAATTTGCCAAGCAAATTAAAGGCTTTGATTTAGCCGACGGCATATTGACAGGGGTAGAAACTCGCACATCATCGCCCATTCGTATTAAACGTAATGATGATGACTTACAAAGCATCAATACTAAAGGCTTATATCCTACTGGCGAGGGTGCTGGTTACGCTGGCGGCATATTGTCTGCTGGGGTCGATGGCATTAAAGTCGCCGAAGCGGTGGCTTTAAGTATTGTGAATGCTATTTAGCAATAACACTATAATTTAATATTAAAATGAGTATTTAGTAACTAAGTACAAAATGAAAGCGCAAAAAGTGATTACAATAAAAGTAATCATATGAATGATGAGTTAAAAATTGCTAAGAAAATTGCAACTTGGTCAGTCGTTGCGCCAACTCTTGCTTGCTTAATACTTGCTAGCAGTAAATTAGGTTTAAGCCTAGGCTTTATAGACTCACTCATTATGGCTGTGGGGCTGGTGGGAGCGGTATTAGCTGCCGTACATCATGCTGAAGTGGTTGCACATAAATTAGGCGAACCCTTTGGTACTTTGTTATTGGCAGTAGCAATCACGGTGATTGAAGTCGCACTTATCATCTCACTAATGCTCACAGGTGGCGCTGAAACCGCAGCATTAGCGCGTGATACGGTGTTTGCTGCAGTTATGATTATCGTATCTGGCATTGTTGGACTATGCATGTTAATTGGCGGTGTGCTTTATAAAGAGCAAACGTTTAAATTACATGGTGCAAATGCAGCCCTTACCACGCTTGCAGCGATTGTAGTTTTAACCTTGATGTTGCCAAACTACACCACCGCAAGCGTCGGCCCAATTTACAGTGCCAGTCAGTTAGGATTTATCGCCATTGTCTCACTAGTGCTATATTTTACTTTTGTGTTTGTGCAGGTGATTCGCCACAGAAATTACTTTTTAGATGCTAACGATAACAATGATGATGCCCCAACGGTTTACGTCCAAATTGAATCACCGCAACCATCAGCAGCTAATACGAAAGTAGCGCTGATTAGTACAGCATTACTATTGGTTTGCTTAGTAACGGTGGTATTACTTGCTAAATCACTTACACCCGATATTGAATCGGTAGTGGCTTTGATAGTTTTACCGCATCAGCTTGTTGGCGTTATCATTGCAAGTATAGTATTACTGCAAGAAGGCTTGGCTGCAGTGCGTGCCGCCAGAAAAAACATGTTTCAAACAAGCCTTAATTTAGCGTTAGGTTCTGCATTGGCTAGTATTGGTCTCACTATTCCAACAGTAGCTATTTTATCGCTGATAAACAGGCTGGATGCTCATTCTAGGTATCGATATGAAATCTACAGTATTGTTGCTATTAGCTTTATTTGTGAGCGCATTATCGTTAGTGACTGGGCGCACAAACACTTTGCAGGGCGTGATCCTTTTGGTCATTTTTGCCGTGTATTTATTCACGACGGTGATTCCCTAGTAAAAGAGATTAGGCCTGCGTCACAGCAATATCTTGCGTGGCATTTGCACCCTCATTATCATGCCATGTCACTGCAACCATATCGCCCACTTTAGCGCCTTTTATGCGAAACGTAAGATAAGGGTTTTTAGAGATTCCCGTACCCCACTGTGCTTCTAAAACGGGTTTGCCATTCAAAGTAGCGGTCACTAGTTGCACAAAATGTGCAGGAATCAACTGACCAAAATCATCCTTTTTATGCCCAGTTTCCATTGGGTGACTCATTAATACTTTGACTTCCACAAACTCACCCTTAAGTTGAGCACGCATTTTCATATTATCGGTCATCACAAAACGCTCCTTTAACCGCAACCATTTTCAAGCACCACCACATTTTTAGCATTTGTAAAGTACTTGTCACCCGCTTTTACTATTACTTTAATGTCCGAAGTTTCTGCCATTTTTACGCGTGTAATCACATAAGGCTCAGCGCCGTTACTAAACATAAATATAGCAATTAATGGGGTAGGGTTATGCTCTACTAAAATTGCAATTGACTCTGTATTAGCGACATTACTTCTAATTTCCACTTGAACAATCGCACCATTTTCTGCACGATCTGGTGCGGTAATTTCAACATCTTTACTCAATAATGCATTATTAATCGCAAGATTTTTGATAGCCTCATTCAGATTAACGGTTTCAAATGCAGCTTTATTCCAAACAGCGGCTAATGCACTCATAGGTGCGAGTACGATTAAACTAAGTAAGCTCAATACAAAATTTCTACGTTGCATTATTTGTTCCCTATGTTCACTAAAGATGCTCACTAAAAGTGTTTGCTAAAGCTTCGCTTTTTTCTCATCATCCAACATCCGACGTATCTCTTTTAAACGCGCCTCTACAATCGATTTTTGATAAAAATCACCATCATTCGCCTTAGTCGCCAACTCCATTTGGTCAACTGACTTCACTAGATCATATTTTTTATAATACGCTTCACCTTGCGCTTGGTAGCTAAGTAATTGCTTATTTTGCATAGTATAAGCCTTTGCCAGCAGTTCATATAAATAAGCATCATCAGGATACAATCCCTGCTTTTCTTTCACTAACTTTATTGCACTATCGGCTTGTTTAATCGCCAAAAAATGCTCAGCATATCCATAAATAAGGGCACGACTATCAGGAAAAAGTTTCAATGCGGCTGCATATTGCTTAGCTGCCAGTTGCGGATTATTTTTGGCAACAGCTACACGAGCACTCAAACTTTCTATCATGGCATGTTGTGGTGCGTTCTTTTTCAACCATGTCACTTCTTGCTCAGCTTTTACTAAATCATTTTTACGCAAAAAGGCTATCGCTAAACCATAATGTTCAGTGGCTTCGTTGGTATATCGATGCTCACGAATATTTTGTTCAAATATATCAATATCGCTTTGAACAGCATCATAGCTGGCACGTAATTTTGCACGCACATACTGAAACTCAACACTATCTGGCACTTGTTTATACTGCATCCGCGCAACGCGGTTTGCAACATCGGCTATTCGCTCACTGGTAAGCGGGTGTGTACGTAAAAAACCTGGGGCATTACCCTCAGCAAAGCGCGTACCACGTTGTAATGTAGTAAAAAAAGCAGGCATGGCGCGCACATCAAAACCCGCACTATCCAATATTTGTAATCCAATACGATCAGCCTCACGTTCATGTTCGCGCGTGTAATCTAATTGATTTTGTATCCCTACGGCACCCGCCGTAGTGAGCGCACCACTAGCTAACTCTGGATTAGCACGCGCCACTAATAACGCTAAAGCAATGCCCGCAATATTTTTAAAAGTATCATATTTTTGCAAAGCTAGCATTCGCGCCAAATGGTGTTGTGTTACATGGCCAATTTCATGGCCAAGTACGCTTGCCAATTCAGACTCGCTGCTCGCCGCTAAAATTAATCCTGTATGTACACCAACCACGCCGCCCGGCATAGCAAAAGCATTGATAGAATTATCCTCAACTACAAAAAAATTGAATTTTTGATGTTTATCTGGGCCACTGGCAACTAACCTTGAACCCAGCACCTGCAAATAGTCCGTTACTTCAATGTCTTGCACCACATCATCGCTCACCGCTACATCACGCAAAATCTGTTCACCAATGCGCTGTTCATCAAGTGCACTCAGCACGGTTTGCGAGGCATC
>JAYTHN010000005.1:0-7388 GCA_043732505.1 Methylotenera sp. | reverse complement strand
AGCATAAGCAAGCGAGTGGTTTGCAACTGACAAAATCACCAGGTGAAAAATGGGTTTATTTGGGTTCTTTTTTACTGGTATTAGGTATATTTTCGATGTTTTACATTCGAGAGCGCCGTATTTGGTTATTGCTAAAACCAGCTAGCAACCAAGTGCATTTTGCAATGTCTTCTAACCGTAAAGGTTTAGATTTTGAACAAGAGTTTAGTTTATATCGTGAGCAACTTAAAAACGTGCTCGCTTAAGGATTTGATATGAATAGTAACAATTTAAATATGGGCGCAATTAATTATCAACCCAAAACATTGCTGCAACGCCTCAAATGGGTAGATTGGGCTTATGCGGCAGTACTTTTTTTAGGTGCCATCTTTGCGTATACAAAATATGGCAGTTATATGGATGTTTACGAGGCAGGTTTTTTGTTTGGTGCTGCGGCTCTGTTTAGTTATTTAGGCTGGCAGTGGAAGGCAATTGGTAAGTTAATGATTGCAATCGCTGTCATCAGTTTATTTTCAATCAGTTTATATCATGGTGATCAAGCAAGTGCAACACAGGCCTTCATGCTTAGATTCTTAATTTCAAGTCAGTCTGCCATTATGTGGATGAATGTGTTGTTTGTATTGGCGATGGTGACCTATTGGTTCGCTATGTACAAGCGTTCAGATTTCGCAGGAAAAGTAGCATCCTCGTTAACCTGGACTGCGGTATTGATGGGTTTTGTGGGCCTGATGGTACGTTGGTATGAGTCTTATCTGATCGCGCCTGAAGTGGGTCATATTCCTATTAGCAATTTATATGAAGTATTTATTTTATTTTGTCTAATTACATCGCTACTGTATTTGCATTACGAGCAGAAATTCAATACTAAACAACTCGGTGGTTTTGTATTATTAGTCATCAACGCTGCGGTTGGTTTTATTCTTTGGTATACGTTTGATAGGCATGCGAATGGTATTCAGCCCCTAGTGCCTGCCTTACAAAGCTATTGGATGAAAATTCACGTACCAGCTAACTTTGTGGGTTATGGTTCATTCTCTTTGGCTGCAATGGTGGCAAGTGCATATCTGCTGGCGAATAAAGGTATATTAGCAACGCGATTACCTAGTTTAGAAATACTAGATGATGTAATGTATAAATCGATTGCAATTGGATTCGCGTTTTTCACAATTGCGACTATTTTGGGTGCGATTTGGGCGGCAGAAGCTTGGGGTGGTTATTGGAGTTGGGACCCAAAAGAAACTTGGGCGCTAATCGTATGGCTTAACTACGCAGCATGGTTACACTTACGTATGGTAAAAGGTTTACGAGGACCAGTATTAGCTTGGTGGGCATTAATCGGCTTGGTGGTCACAACCTTTGCATTCTTAGGGGTGAATATGTTTTTAAGTGGCTTGCATTCATACGGCACGCTTTAAGTGAGCAGTAAGATTTGACATGTAAAAAAAGCGGCTCAAAAGCCGTTTTTTTTATTTACTATTTTAAGCTTTTAGCTCTGGCACTATCATCTCTAATCTAAATCTTACGTCACCATCACGATTTCCAACTAAACTCAGTAAGTAGCCAGATTGCTTCGCTTGCTGGGCTGCATGGTATAAACCTACTCCCAAGCCATTTCTAGAGCTAATATGTGTTTTAAAAATTTTGTCAGCGACATTTTTTGGCATTGCAGAACCTGTATCACTCACTTCTAGACAAAACTGTTCTGAAGGCATAAGCGTCACTTTAATGAAGGTATGCGCTTCCAGTTTTGCTTTTTCTAAAGCATTCTGAATCAAATTATCCACAATACTATCAAGTACTTCGGGATCAATGTCAGACTTAGGCATCTTAGCTGGCGCTTCAAACACAATTTGGTTTTGTGAACTTGAATAGTGTGCATTTAGTTGTTGAAATTTTTTCCACCAAGTGTGCACTTTAGCTTGATGATTTTTTTCACTGCTTGGGCGTTCAAGTTTGGTCAAAGTAGCATTCAAACGCTGACTTAATCTAGGTAATTGCTTCTTAATCAGTTCGATCAGTCTTGCATCTTCTTCCTCATTCTTAACGCCATCAGTATTTTGAAGCGCGGCTGTAGATAATGTACCCATTGATTGCAAAATATTTTTAATATCATGCGTAAGCCTAGAACCAGTTTCATAGAATGTTTGCATATAAATATTTTGACTAATAGTCTCTTCACGACGCTTGGCTTCATAAAATTCGCCCAAAAGCTGCGTTAAAAGCTGTACATGCAAATACATAGCAGGACTAAATTGCCAGCGAGAGTAAAGTGTGAGGCTCAGTTGCTGAAAGTTAAAGGTAGAAATAAATTTCGTCGCTTCGCCTAACTCATGTAGCGCAATATCTACTTTCCACATTACCCCGCTTACCCAGTTTAACGTAGTTAGCTCACGCATGGCTGCTTGCAAAAAATTGTCTGCTGTTGATTCATATTCTGCATGCGTCGCTATTTTTCTAATCCATTGTTCAAATGGCAAACCTAAGCTCAGTAGATAACGCGACATCAATAGCTCTAGGCCTGAAAAAGTGGCAGTGGGGTTCCATAGCCAGCTCAATCCAACCAATGTGATTGCCAAACCCAGCACCGCCACTATCAGCAATTCAATGTAGTGAATATTCCAAATCACGCCAATGGTAAAGCTACCGAGGATTACGATTAGCGTTAGTAAAAAAATGAGTAAAGTGTAAAAAAAGTCGATATTGGGTGTCGGTTGATCAGGCATATTTTTAAGTGACAAAAATAAGATTGATAAGGGCAATATAGGTAAAAAGTAAATCAGTAAAAACTCTGCAGCGGCTAAATCATCATTAGCTTTAAGTATTTTAGGCACTACCCACAATAATAAAATTGCTAATAGATAAGCCGCAGCCAAAATATTAGGTAGCCTTGTGTGCGTAGATTCACCCGAAAAGATACGGCCACCAATCAGGGCGAATAAACCTGCCAACCAAAAAGCAGTCGCCCACCAACTGCTGTAAGACATCAGTACAAATGCACCAATCATAATCAGTAAAGCGGATTGCCAAGATAGTTTTTTGGTTTGACGTAATAGCGGTTGCCACATTAAAAACAAACCGTAATGGCATAAAAATAACGCTTTATGCAGGTCACCCACTTCACCCCAAATCAATAGCGCATGTAATGATAAAAGCATCAATGCCATTAATCGGTCAGAGTCATTGAACAGTTGGCGGTATAATTTAATCAAAATTTGCATTAGATATTTACTTGTAAAATAATTGAGCTACTTCGCTATATAAGCTTACTATATTGGTATGTGTATATAAATATTACTTCAATAATAACGTTTAAATTTGAACATAACTGTTTGGTTTTTGACATTTATTATGCAATTTATAATAAATTCTTATAGAATGTAAGCAATAAAGCAGTAAAAGAATAAAAACACCGCTGGCATAAGATTTGCATATTAAATTTTACTAAAATGAGTATTTGTAATTAGTTAAATGCTTTATATACATACGGTTCGGGGATATAAATGAAAAAACAACAAACAGGCTTTACGTTAATTGAGTTAGCTATCGTGCTAGTGATTATTGGTTTGCTATTGGGTGGCGTGTTAAAAGGGCAGGAGTTGATTAATAGTGCCAAAGTTAAAAACATGGCAAGTGACTTTAAAAATATTCAAGTTTATATTTATGGGTATCAAGATAAATTCAAAGCGTTGCCCGGTGATGATTCTGCTGTTGCTAGCCATGTAACTGGAGGAACGCCTGCTACAAACGGTACCCACGGGAATGGAGTAATAGATGGCGCGTGGAATACTACAACTGATGGAGATGAATCTTGTGTCTTTTGGCAACACGTAAGATTGGCTGGATTGGCGCCAGGCGTTACAGTAGTTAGTTGTGCTGTTGGCAATACGTATCAACCTAAAAATGCGGATGGTGGAATTATTGGCGTACAGAGTGTTTCAGGATTTGCAACTATTACCAAAAATGCAGCTGGAACTTTAACTGCAATGAATGGTGCTTATGTTATTTGTTCCTCAGGAGTGCTAGGTAAATACGCTAAACAGCTTGATACAACTTTAGACGATGGAAATGCCGATACAGGTTCAATGCGCATTGCTGATCCAACTAATGCTGGCCAATCAATGACAACTGCAACAGTTGCAGATGCAACGCCTTACAGCGTATGTCTAGCTTTCTGAAGGTCTGGCTTTTCAGCCTAAGTGCTGATTAAGCTGAAAAAGCTCACTGAGGTGGGCTTTTTTATCGCCCAAATTATGTTTACCCATTAAGGTATTATGTAATTTAACAGCTTGCGTAGAAGCTAAATTGTTTTAGAATGGCTACTTAATAAAAAGATCACAAAAATCGACCAATCACCAAGCAATTTATGACTAACAATATCGTAGAAATTGATAATTTATCCTTTGGTTATAAAGGCCGTTTATTGCATAAAGGCATTAACATGGTGTTCCCACGTGGGAAGGTCGTGGCCATTATGGGCGGCAGCGGTAGCGGAAAAACAACATTACTGCGTTTAATCGGTGGTCAAATTAAGCCGAATAATGGTGAAGTACGCGTTGATGGCGAAGTCGTTCACAAGCAAGACCGCGATGGTATTTTCAAATTACGTCGTAAAATGGGTATGCTGTTTCAGCAAGGTGCCTTATTCACTGACTTATCAGTGTTTGAAAACGTCGCGTTTCCAATGCGTGAACTCACTGATTTACCTGACTCTATGATTAGAGATTTAGTGCTGATGAAGCTTAATGCGGTTGGTCTAAGGGGTGCGCATGCCTTAATGCCTGTTGAACTCTCTGGCGGTATGGCTAGACGTGTAGCTCTGGCGCGCGCTGTAGCACTAGATCCTAATATTATTATGTATGATGAGCCATTTGCTGGTTTAGACCCAATATCGATGGGTGTCATTTGTGATTTGATCCGCAGTTTAAACGATGCGCTAGAAGCTACTTCTATTATTGTTTCGCACGATGTGAAAGAAACATTTTTAATCTCAGATTATATATATTTTGTGGCGAATGGTGTTGTTGTCGCAGAAGGTACGCCGCATGATTTAACACAATCTACCTTGCCATTTGTGCATCAGTTTGTACACGGTGAAAAAGATGGCCCAGTACCATTTCACTACCCTGCGGCTAATTATCAATCTGAGCTGTTGAATCAAAAGCAGTCACATAAATAGTTAATTGAATAAAAATAAATGATTAAATCAAATCTATTAGTCAAAATCACTCGTATATTACGTGGTATTGGTAAGCGCATGATAGAGCGTACTTGGCGCTTAGGTGCTGGTGCAAGATTGTTTTTCTTGACCCTTATTTACTCAGGTGAAAGTTTTCGCCGCTTTCATCTGACGTTACGTGAAATTTATTTCACGGGCGTGATGTCCATGATGTTGATTATTGTGTCAGGTTTTTTTGTTGGCATGGTGCTAGCTCTGCAAGGCTATAATACTTTGCAAAAATACGGTTCGTCTGAAGCGATTGGTGTATTAGTGGCATTGTCATTGGTGCGCGAATTAGGCCCTGTAGTCACAGCGCTATTGTTTGCAGGCCGTGCAGGCACAGCAATCACTGCAGAAATTGGATTAATGAAAACTACCGAACAACTTTCTGCGATGGAAATGATGGCAGTAAATCCCATTGCTCGTGTTATTGCACCACGGTTTTGGGCGGGTTTGATTTCTATGCCGATTTTGGCTACGGTATTTTCTATGGTAGGTATTTTAGGTGGCTATTTAGTGGCTGTACCTTTAATAGGGGTTGATGATGGCGCATTTTGGTCACAAATGCAGGCAAATGTAGATGTTCGGGCAGACATCGTTAACGGTTTAATTAAAAGTCTAGTGTTTGGTATTGTTTGTACTATGATTGCGCTCTTTGAAGGGTTTGATGCTCCGCCTACAGCAGAGGGTGTGAGCAGAGCGACTACGCGAACTGTGGTGATTTCATCGTTCGCAGTGTTAGGCTTAGATTTTGTTTTAACTTCTTTTATGCTTGTCGTGTAAGCAATAAAAGAATATACAATTGTGTAGGATTGAGGGGATATGAAGTGGACAGAACAACAATAGATTTATGGGTGGGAATTTTTGTGGCATTAGGTGTCGCAGCATTGCTAGGCCTTGCAATGAAAGTTGGCAATTTGACTTCAAGTAAAATTGGAGAAACTTATAGCGTTACTGCAGCCTTTGAGAATGTAGGTAGCCTTAAACCACAGTCACCAGTTAAGAGTGCTGGTGTAGTTGTGGGTAGAGTCGATAATATTAGGTTTGATAGCAAAAGTTTTGAAGCTGTAGTTACCATTAAAATAGATAAACGCTATGCATTCCCTAAAGATACGTTTGCTAATATTTATACGGCAGGTTTACTAGGTGAGCAGTATGTTGGACTTGAAGCTGGTGGTGACGATGAAGCTTTGAAAAATGGTGATAAAATCAGTAAAACACAAGATGCTGTGGTGCTTGAAAAAATGATCAGCCAATTTTTATTTAGTAAGGCCTCTGAGTCAGATAGTAAGACTAAAGAAGGCGATGCTGCTTCAGTTTCTAAGCCTGCGGATGCAAAACCATCCGGTGGTAAGTCAACTGAATTAGGTGATGCTGCGTTTTAGGTAGCTAAGCTCATATTTTTTAATTCTTCAGTAAGGCTGAATAATTAAGCAATAGTAAACATTAAATTAAGTAATCAATTAAGGGTTCAAATGAAGTCATTTTTTAAAGTTCTAGTAAGTACTTGCTTATTTATTGGTTTGCTTACGTCTTTCGGTATAGCAAATGCAGAAACTGCACCAGATGTTCTGGTAAAGCAAACAGCTGATGAAGTATTAAGTATCATCAGAAATGATAAGGAAATTCAAGCCGGTAACCAGCAGAAATTATTTGCAGTGGCTGAAGACAAAATACTACCCAATTTTGATTTTGATCGCGTATGCCGCATGGTGCTTGGTAAAAACTGGAAAGCAGCTACGCCTGACCAACAGGCTGGTTTTCAAAAAGAGTTCCGTAGCCTTTTATTACGCACTTACGCTTCAGCACTCGGTAAATATAAAGATCAAGTGATTGAATATAAACCGTTGAGACTCGATGCTAGTGTACAAAACGTGAGTGTAAAAACTCAAATTTTACAGCCTGGTGGTCAGCCAGTTGGGGTTGACTATAGCTTAGTTAGATCGGCTGGCGGTTGGAAAGTGTTTGATATTGTCATTGAAGGGGTAAGTTTAGTGACTAACTACCGCAGTCAATTCAGTAATGAAATTCGTTTAAATGGCTTGGATAGTTTGATTAAAAAACTAGCTGATAAAAACAAAGCGGCTGGCATCAAATAGGGCATACTTATTTGTTATTCAACTAAATATAATCCAATATGGCTAATATCACACAACAAAAAAATCAATGG
>JAYTHN010000004.1:0-2150 GCA_043732505.1 Methylotenera sp. | reverse complement strand
TCATCAGTTCATTTAACTCATGGATAGATCATCGTGGTGCTAGTAAAGGGGCTGCGCTTGCGTTTTATACCTTATTTTCACTAGCGCCGATTTTAATTTTAGCGATTGCAGTAGCGGGTTACTTTTTTGGCACAGCCGCAGCACAAGGTCAAATAATTCATCAGATTCAAAGTCTTGTAGGACTAAATGGTGCTCAAGCGATACAAGCTTTACTAGCCGCAGCCCGCGATCCCGTGAGTGGTTTGTTAGCAACAATTGTTGCGATGGTGTTGTTGATTATAGGTGCCACCAGTGTATTTACGGAATTAAAAGGTAGCTTGGATGAAATGTGGGGTGTACAAAAATCATCATTATCGCCAGTAAGTGTATTGCTCAGAACTCGCTTATTGTCGTTCGGTTTAGTGTTGGTGCTCGCTTTTTTACTGTTGATTTCATTAGTTATCAGCACCTTATTAACGCTATTACAGCAATATGCTGGGGGGATATGGAGTAGCTCTGCTACCTTATTTGCAATATTATCTTGGCTGGTTTCATTCAGTGTAGTCGCATGTCTGTTTGCCGTAATCTACAAAATGTTACCTGATGCGCCACTCTCTTGGCGTGATGTTGCAATCGGCTCAGTATTCACAGCAGGTTTATTTGAATTGGGTAAAAAGATTATTGGTTTTTATCTTGGTAACAGCGCAGTAGCCTCCAGTTTTGGTGCGGCAGGGTCGGTTATTGCATTACTGCTATGGGTTTATTACTCTGCCCAAATATTCTTTTTAGGTGCAGAATTCACTCGGCAATATGCACTCTGTTTTGGAAGCTTAAAAAAGCAAAAAGAACAGCAAATTGCATTAGACAAAATACTTGCAAAACCGCTCGTCAAAGCTAAGCAATCTTTAATCAGCTAGTTTTATGAATCAGCTAGCTTAATCAATCAATTTGTTTAATCACCTAATAACTCAGCGACCGGTTGCAAATACTCAATATGCTCGCAAATGACTTTGATAATGACTATGATGGGAATGCCGAGTAACATACCCCATACCCCCCATAACCAAGCGAAGAATAGTAGTGAGATAAAGACGGCGGCAGAATTCATTTTCGCGATGCGCCCTGTCATCCAAGTGGTCACAAAAATACCGACAATAGTCGCAATCACCATAGACGCACCTGAAACTAGTAGCGCCATAAAAACTGAATCAAATTGCATATAAGCCGCCATGCCTGTAGCGACAGCAATGGCAACAGGGCCAAAGTAAGGCACAACATGCATAAAGCCTGCCGCTACTGCCCACGCGCCAGCATTTTGTAGTCCAAGCATACGGAACGCAATCCACATCAATATGCCTACCATCACATTGGTTATTAAGAGCATAAACATGTAACGTTGAATTGAATTATTGATATTCACTAGAATATGCACAGTAATTTTTTTGTGTGACAGTGAAGGCCCAGTGATTTTGACTAACTTACGCTTAAAAGTATCACCAGACAGTAACAAAAAGTAAGCCAAAAATATAATGGTGACCGCTTCACCAACGATGCCAAAAAAGCCTAATGAACCACGCCACAAAAAATCACCAATTTTGAATTTCCGCTCATCAATCACCACATGCATGATAGGTTTTTTTTGTCCGGCTACTGATTGCGGCGATATTGTTTGAGATGGAATATTGTTTTCTACTGAACTGGTAGCTTTTTCAACCTGACTAGCGGCAAGCTGCATTTTTTGCATGTTAGTCAGTGGTTCACCACGGGTAGTATTGAATCCTTCAGTCAGCTTGACTGCGGCGGCTGGCAATCCTGAGATGATAGATTTCACCTGGCCACGCAATGCATAACCAGAGAATATGATGCCGCAAAACACAGCTAAAATAACAGCGCTTGAGCCTAACATCCGTGGAATTTTGATACACTCTAACCACTTTACCATTGGGTTGAGTGTATATGCCAGCAATATGCCGAGCAACATGGTGATCACAAAACTTTGTGCCCAATTCAAGGCAAAAATAACAGCAATAGTAGTAATCACGACTAACGCAACGTTTTTGACCTTTATTGGATCGCTCATCACTGGTAATACAGGGTGGTCTAATAAGTCAGATTCTATTTCAGTTTTATATTCGGTATTCATAACCTGTTATTTTAAATCAACTGGCATT
>JAYTHN010000003.1:0-2176 GCA_043732505.1 Methylotenera sp. | reverse complement strand
GGGTAGCTTTTTCTTTGGTTTATTTCTTTTGGCTAAGCAAAAGAAATAAACTCGCTAGTCGCGCGAAAGCGACAACAATTATTAAGCTATTTGGCCGAAACCATTCATTAGAATAGCATTCAGCAATATTGAAAATTCAACAAAATATATGCGTACAACACTCTCTCAATATAAATTCAAGCACATTGCGAAAGAGTCATTACGCAATTCTTTAAGATTACACAGCGATGCAATATTACTGTACCTAAATAAATCGTACCCTTCTGCCTTTCAGTTAGCTGTTTTAGCTCTAGAAGAGCTTGCTAAATCAAAGTGGACATCTCATTACTACTATAGCTCTATTACAAGCAAAGGTTTTGCAGATGCTGAGTTTGAGCAAAAATGGTTGGCTTTACTTTATTCTCATACAGAAAAGCAATTTGCATTCGTCGGGAGGGAATTATTCGATTACTCTACCAAGCTTGTCAAATTCATTCAATCGAATCAGCTTGAACAAAAGAAGCAACAGTCTATATATGTAGGTTTAGAATGTACAAAGAAAACTATTAACGTAAATAGTCGTATATCAACGCCTGAGCGAATAATGAAGATGGATGCGAAACAACTTATATCATTGATTAATGGAGAGTACTTAGATATTTTTGAAAAGTTATTAATGACCGATGAATATTTCGGAATCAAAGAGGTTGATGGAGTTTTAAACTTGGATGAGCATCAATTTATATTTAGTTGGCCACATAAAACCAAGCTTAAGTCTCAGAGCTTTCTTAAACAGTGGGTTAAATAGAACCAGAAATATCTATTCTGGTTCTACAAAACGAATTATCCCAATTCCATCTGCACCAAATTATCGACTAAACGTAGTCGAATGCCCCATATCCCCAAACTCCGCCGAACTAATACAATTCACCGTCCCCCTCATTTAACTGCCGCCAATACCCAAGCGTCGCCACCACAATCCCCGGATTCACATCTTTCGTAATCTGCGCATCACCCTCAAACGCCACACGCTCATTAAACACAAGCACTTTCGCGCCATCTGCAATACCGCGCATATCTGTATCTGCCGCGTTAATCATCACAAACTGCTCACCTTGCCCTTTGATTTTTTCAGTCACGTTCGCATAGAAAGAGTTTAAAAAGCCGTGGCTTTTTGGCGAAATGATACTTGACGGATATTTTGCAGCTAATGTTGGATTGCTTTCTGCAGACTCACGTGAAGCAACATAGTCTGGTAATGCATCTAAATCTTCACCCGGTTGAAAGCCTTCATACATCTGTCTAAAAGGTCCTGCAACAAAGTTTTTAGTTCCTTCTACCAGGAACATACATTTGCCTGTTGGCGTGGGGAACTTGCCTTCTTTATGCGGCACGCGGTTATCTTTAGTGCCGACGTTTAACCTTGCAAAGCCATGCTCGCGCATGTAAGCCAAATCAATGCCTTCACACGCAGGAGAATCCCAAGCGACATAATTTTCTAAACACTCTGAATCTGACCATTTGAAATTGTCTTCTTCAAAGCCAAACCGTTTAGCCAAGCGGCGGAAAATCTTGTTATTGGGAATCGCCTCACCTGGCGCATCTACACATTTGGCGTTATAGGTGAGGTACAAATGCCCCACGTAAGAATCATGTCTTCCATCTCCGCACCCATGGTAGCTGGTAGCACAAGGTCTGCGTAGGCGGCGGTGTCGGTAATGAAATGGTCTGCCACGATGGTGAATAAATCTTCGCGTTCTATACCTTTAACAATTTTGTCCGTTTCGGGCGATTGCGTCACAGGGTTGGAATTCCATACCATCAGCGATTTAATCGGCACGTCTAATTTAATCTCTTCTGCGAGCACGCGGCCGAGTTGCAGAATATTCACCACTGGCGTGCCTTACAGAATCAAATCTGGACGAGAAATCACATCAAATTTATAGGGATGCTCCCACACAGGGAATTGTAGCGCACCACCACCAATATGACGCCACGCGCCAATTAAGGCTGACAAGCAAGTGACTGCGCGAATGGGCTTGGCTGCCGCCATAGCTACGCTCTAGCGCTACACCTAAGCGAATCGCCGCAGGTGTCGTGGTGGAATATTCTCTGGCAAATTTGCGAATGTCTGCTGGTGCGATACCTGTGATTTTATCAGCCCATTCTTGCGTGCGGGTTTTAGCGCGTTCTGCTA
>JAYTHN010000002.1:0-2183 GCA_043732505.1 Methylotenera sp. | reverse complement strand
CTATTAAGCAACATGTCAGCTTAATGTCTTCTGTTACTTTATTACCCTGCTAGCACTAGAAATTCTCAAACGTAACGCGTTAGTAATCACAGAAACTGAACTTAGACTCATCGCTAATGCTGCAATCATGGGTGAAAGTAACCAACCCGTAAATGGATAAAGCACACCAGCGGCTAAAGGTATGCCCAGCGCGTTATAAATAAATGCAAAGCCTAAGTTCTGCTTCATATTAGCGATGGTTTGTTCAGAAATCTCACGAGCTTGCGCAATACCGCGTAAGTCACCTTTAACCAGTGTCACCTGAGCACTGTTCATTGCTACGTCAGTGCCAGTACCCATCGCCACACCAACATCAGCTTTTGCCAAAGCCGGTGCATCATTAATGCCGTCACCAGCCATTGCCACAATTTTGCCCTCGCGTTGCAACTTATCTACTAAGGCTAATTTGCCGGCAGGTTTAACTTCTCCATAAAATTCATCAATGCCTAACTTGGCAGCCACAGATTTTGCAGTAAGTTGGCCGTCGCCGGTCGCCATGATAACGCGCATACCTGATGCTTTTAATGTGGCTAATGCTTCCGCTGTGCTTTCTTTGATTGGGTCTGATACTGAAAGTATGCCTGCTAGCTGGCCATCAACTGCTAAATACATCACGCTTGCGCCTGTAGTTCGTAGCTCTTCTGCCTGTGCTTTTAAAGATTCGATCTGAATATTAAGCTGAGTCATCAACGCAGTATTACCCAGCGCTAGTTGCTTGCCATTCAAATTACCTCGCACACCAATACCTGTGCTGGATTCAAAACTATCTACTTTATCAATAACCAGATCCTTTTCACGCGCAGCTTTCACAATGGCATCTGCTAATGGGTGTTCACTACCTTGGTCAAGGCTGGCTGCCAGGCGTAACACTTCATCTTCGGTATAACCCGATGTTGCTAACGTACGATTAAAAAGTGGCTTGCCTTCGGTCAATGTGCCAGTTTTGTCTACAATTAAGGTATCCACTTTACGGAAATTTTCGATAGCAGCAGCGTCGCGGAATAACACACCTTGCGTTGCAGCTTTACCAGTGGCTACCATTATAGACATAGGCGTCGCTAAACCAAGCGCACAAGGGCAAGCAATGATGAGCACTGAGACTGCGTTAATCAGACCAAATACCCAACTAGGCTCTGGCCCAAAGAAGCCCCAAACAAAGAAAGTAATCAGCGCAATACTCACGACACTCACTACAAAATAGCCCGCCACTTGGTCAGCCATACGTTGCATGGGCGCTTTAGAGCGTTGTGCTTGAATGACCATTTGCACGATACTGGCGAGTACCGTTTGCGATCCAACTTTTTCTGAGCGCATGACCATTGTGCCATTGGTGTTTAATGTTGCGCCAATAAGTTTATCTCCAATGCCCTTAGTGACTGGCATGGGTTCACCCGTAAGCATAGATTCATCCACTGAGCTTTTGCCTTCAGTCACGATGCCATCCACTGGTACCTTTTCACCTCGGCGTATGCGTAACATGTCACCCACATGTACATGCGTGAGAGGCACATCTTCCTCCGCACCATCTTTATAAACTCTACGCGCTGTTTTAGGGGATAAGCCTAGCAAAGATTTAATCGCAGCAGAAGTTTGTGAGCGTGCTTTGAGTTCTAAAATTTGGCCGAGTAGCGTTAATGAAATAATTACAGCAGCCGCTTCAAAATAAACAGATACACGACCCATTGCCATAAACGATGTAGGGAACACATTTGGCATAGCCGTGGCAATAACGCTGTAAATAAATGCCGCTGAAGTACCCAAGCCTATCAATGTCCACATATTCGGGCTGCGATTCACAATAGATTGAGAGCCACGTACAAAGAACGGCCAGCCAGCCCAAAGCACGATAGGTAGTGAAAACACAAGCTCAATCCAACTTTGCGTTGCCATTTCAAACCATTGCAAACGGTTACCCACCATCGCCAGAACGGTAACGATGACAGTCAGGGGCAGCGTCCATATAAAGCGCCGCTTGAAGTCTGCCAATTCAGGACTTTCGCCATCATTTAAACTAGGCATTTCTGGCTCTAATGTCATGCCGCATTTAGGGCATACTCCAGCATGGTTTTGCCTAATCTCTGGGTGCATTGGGCAGGTGTAAATAGTGCCGGTGGAAATGGCTTCTGAAGGAGTAGATTTTGATT
>JAYTHN010000001.1:0-2186 GCA_043732505.1 Methylotenera sp. | reverse complement strand
TTGGCAGGCCCGAGCCAACACTTCGCTGAACGATTCAGAAAAAGTTATTGCATGGTTAGAGATTAATCTGGATGCAAGCTTACATTTTAAAAAAAGCTTGTTAATTGCCACAAATCAACGGTTAGTGAGTTTTAATTACCTGCAAGTTATTGAATCAGAATACCCTTATAAGGCTGGGTTAAAACTGCAACATCAGGATCATGCTGGTGTAGGTAACTTAGAGTTATTTGATGAGAATATTCGGCTAGCTCATTGGTATTACACTTTAGTATATGACTCAGCCGCAGCGCGCTTTATTCAACAGTTTAAACAGCAACTTGAATGTGTTGTTAGCGGCAAGCCTGTAGCCCCTGAAATAATTGAATTTTGCCCAAATTGCCGTACACCACTAGCCGCCGACCAAGAAGAGTGCACTCAATGCGCTAGCGCCATTGATACGCCGCCTTCTACTTGGACGCTGTTCAGATTATGGCGTTTTGCCAAGCCTTATCAATGGCAATTATTGGCTGGCTTTTTGCTAATGTTAGCCTCAACTGCTGCTACATTAGTACCGCCTTACCTGACTATACCGCTGATGGATAAGGTGCTGATCCCTTATCAAAATGGCGAGCCCATCGATATTAAAATGGTTTCACTATTGCTAAGTGGCCTGCTCGTTTCTGCGCTACTGGCTTGGAGCTTAGGTTGGGCACGCACTTATATACTAGCGTTGGTGAGTGAGCGTATTGGTGCAGATTTACGTACCATTACCTACGAGCATCTACTAAAACTATCATTAGAATATTTTGGTGGAAAGCGCACGGGAGATTTGATGTCGAGAATCGGTTCTGAATCTGATCGTATTTGCGTATTTTTATCCCTACATCTGCTAGATTTCGCCACTGACGTATTGATGATCATCATGACCTCGGCAATTTTGATTTCTATTAATGCCAAACTAGCACTTATTACGCTACTGCCACTCCCTTTTATCGCGTGGATGATCCATTTCGTACGTGACAAGTTGCGCGCAGGCTTTGAAAAAATAGACCGTGTATGGTCTGAAGTGAGTAATGTATTGGCAGATACCATCCCTGGTATACGCGTAGTCAAAGCATTTGCCCAAGAAAAACGTGAAGCCACGCGCTTTCGCGAAGCCAATCAGCATAATTTAATCGTCAATGACCGCATCAACAAAATATGGTCGCTATTTTCGCCCAGCGTCACACTACTCACCGAAATCGGTCTACTGCTAGTATGGGCATTTGGCATCTGGCAGGTCTCTCGCAACGAAATCACCGTTGGTGTACTCACGGCTTTTCTAGCTTATATCAGCCGCTTTTATACTCGACTAGACTCCATGAGCCGCATCGTTTCAGTCACGCAAAAAGCGGCCTCTGGCGCTAAGCGTATCTTTGATATTCTCGACCATGTCTCTAGTGTACCCGAGCCAACTAATCCAGTACATCTTGACAAAGTCATCGGGAAAATTGGAATCAAAGATGTAGGATTCCGCTATGGTAATCGTGCGGTAATTAAAGACTTAAATCTTGTTATTCAGCCTGGCGAAATGATAGGTTTGGTGGGGCACAGTGGCTCTGGCAAAAGTACCTTGGTGAATTTGATGTGCCGTTTTTATGATGTCACTGAAGGTTCTATCAATGTAGATGGTGTGAATATTCGCTCACTACCTATTTCAGAATATAGACGTAATATAGGGTTGGTACTGCAAGAACCTTTCTTATTCTTCGGCAGTATTGCCGAGAATATTGCTTACGGAAAACCAGAATCCACTCGCGCAGAAATCGTGGCCGCGGCGCGTGCCGCCCATGCGCATGAATTCATACTGCGCCTGCCACATGGTTATGATTCACTCGTTGGCGAACGTGGCCAAGGTCTATCAGGAGGTGAGCGCCAGCGTATCTCCATCGCACGTGCGTTACTGATAGACCCACGTATCCTTATTTTAGATGAGGCGACCGCATCCGTGGATACCGAGACGGAAAAAGAAATCCAAAAAGCTTTAGATAACCTAGTACATGGTCGAACCACCATTGCTATTGCCCATCGCCTTTCTACCCTGCATAAAGCGAATCGCCTAGTGGTATTAGATAGAGGAAAAATAGTTGAAGTAGGTAGTCACGATGAGCTAATGACGAGCCAAGGCGCTTATTATCGACTATACCAAGCCCAAGCGCGCAACGTTG